>JAAYXN010000343.1 GCA_012515885.1 Rhodococcus sp. (in: high G+C Gram-positive bacteria) | reverse complement strand
GTGTAGCGGTGACCGGACTTGAACCGGCGACGCAACGATTATGAGTCGTTTGCTCTACCAACTGAGCTACACCGCCTCGGTGTCGAGTGTCCCGCTTTTCGCGTGACACCACAATCCAGCGAGCCCCCTAACGGAATCGAACCGTTGACCTTTTCCTTACCATGGAAACGCTCTGCCGACTGAGCTAAGGGGGCGTGATTCAACGGCGCATCACTGCGCGCTGAAGCCTTGACGAGATTACACAGACTTTGGCCGTCGCACCAAATTGGCTGGTCACAGCGACCGCAGCACACTTCATCCTGGCCGTTTCACGGCCAAGCTTTCCGAAACCGCCGAGACGCACTGCGCAGCACCTACACCTCGACACCTGCACCTCGACACAACTGTGCCCCGGCGAGCATTGCTCACCGGGGCACAGTGTGGGTGGCAGGTGTAGGATTCGAACCTACGTAGGCATAAGCCGACGGATTTACAGTCCGCTCCCATTGGCCGCTCGGGCAACCTGCCGTACAGGCATTCGCAAGCAATCATTTGCCGAAGCATCATTGCTGCACCTGCGCATCGAAGAATACAACGAACGTCCCCCCGTTATGCAAACCGGGTGGATACAAGCGGTGTTTACCCGCTAGCGTCGGCCGTGGGAACGAGAGGTTACTCTCGCACCCGATTCCGAACGTTCCATTCGACACGGGAGTGAACTAGTGGCTGATTCGTCCTTCGACGTGGTGAGCAAAGTCGACCGACAGGAAGTGGACAACGCGCTCCACCAGGCCGCTAAGGAGATGTCGACCCGCTTCGACTTCCGCGGCACCGGCGCCTCCATCGAGTGGTCCGGCGACGAAACAATCACGCTGACCGCCGAGACTGAGGAACGGCTCAACGCTGCCCTCGATGTGTTCAAAGAGAAGCTGATCCGCCGCGATATTTCTCTCAAAGCGTTCGATGCGGGTGAGCCTGCGCAGTCCGGCAAGATCTACAAGCTTTCCGGCAGCCTCGTTCAGGGCATCACGACGGAGAACGCGAAGAAGATTTCCAAGAAGATCCGCGACGAAGGCCCCAAGGGCGTCAAGGCGCAGATCCAGGGCGATGAGCTGCGTGTCAGCAGCAAGAAGCGTGACGATTTGCAGGCCGTGATTTCTCTGCTCAAGGGCGAGGATTTCGGGATCGCGCTGCAGTTCGTCAACTACCGCTAACACACGCCTGACCTGGGACAATGTCACGGTGTATCCATCTAACGGATACGTCGTCACATTGTCCCCAAGCCGTGTCCCCGAACTGTTAGTGGTGGCCGCCGTAAGCCATGCGTTCGAGACGCGCAATGCGCTCAGCCATCGGGGGGTGTGTCGAGAACAGGCGGGCAGCCTTCTCCCCCGCCCGGAACGGGTTGGCGATCATCGCGTGCGACTGCGCCTCAATTTTCGGGTCCGGCGGCAGCGGCGCCGCCTGCGTGCCACGATCAATCTTGCGCAGCGCCGACGCCAACCCCAGCGGGTCCCCCGTCAACTCGGCGCCCGACTGGTCCGCCTGGTACTCCCGTGAGCGCGACACCGCCATTTTGACGACGGTCGCCGCGATCGGACCGAGCATCGACACCAGCAGCAAAGCGAGCGGGTTAGCGCCCTGGCTGCGGCCGCCGAACATGTTCGCGAAGATCGCGAAGTTCGCCAGACCCGAAATGACCGCTGCCATCGCCCCCGCGATCGACGAAATCAAAATGTCGCGGTTGTAGACGTGCGAAAGTTCATGCCCCAGCACGGCCCGCAGTTCCCGTTCGTCGAGGAGCTGCAAAATGCCCGTCGTGCAGCACACGGCTGCGTTGCGTGGGTTGCGTCCGGTAGCGAACGCGTTGGGCGCGTTGGTGGGGCTGATGTACAGGCGCGGCATCGGCTGGTGAGCGGTGGTCGCAAGCTCACGCACGATGCGGTACATGACCGGTGCCTGGAGTTCGGTGACGGGTTGTGCATGCATCGACTTGAGAGCGAGCTTGTCGCTGTTGAAGTAGACGTAGCCGTTCATCGCGACAGCGAAGGCCACCGACACCCACAGAATCGTCGCGTTCTGGAAGAGCGATCCGATGAAGACAATGAGCGCCGACATACCAACGAGCAGCGCGAAAGTTTTCGCTCCGTTCGCGTACCTATGCATGCCCTACCTCCAGCAACTCTGGTCGCAGCCGATCCGTCGCGGCGCTAAGGAAACTACTCGCAGAGTTAACGCGCCGCGCGGGCTTCAAAGTTCCCGGCCGGACGCCGACTACCCGACACGTTCGATGGTGTAATCCACCAGACGCGCGAATGCGTCGTTAGCCGGTCCAGCAGGCAAGCCCGCGAGCTGTTCGCGCGCCTGCCGGGCGTAGTCCGCCAACGTCGCTTTTGCCGCTGCCATACCGGCCGAGCGCTCTAGCAAAGCCAGAGCCTCGTCGACCAGTGCGTCATCGGTGACCGGGCCGTCAAGCAACTCCCGCAGACGGTCAGCGTCGGGGCCCTCGTCGTCGCGCAACGCATACAGGACGGGCAGGGTGTGGACGCCTTCACGCAGGTCCGTGCCGGGTGTCTTGCCGGACTGCGCGGCCACCGACGAGATGTCGATGATGTCGTCAGAGATCTGGAAAGCGGTGCCGACGATGTCGCCGAGCTTCTCAAGACGAACAGTGTGTTCGGGGTCTGCACCGGAGAAGGTGCCACCGAACTTTCCGGCAGCGGCAATGAGTGAACCGGTCTTTTCCCACACCACTTCGAGATAGTGCTCGACCGGGTCCTGGCCCGTTTTCGCGCCAATGGTTTCGCGCATCTGACCGGTCACGAGTTCCGCGAACGTGTCGGCGATGATCTTCACCGCGTCCGGGCCCAACCGCGACACCAACCGCGACGAACGCGCAAACAGGTAGTCGCCTGCGAGGATCGCGAAGCTGTTTCCCCACCGCGCATTGGCGCTCGGAGCGCCGCGCCGCATGTCAGCTTCATCCATCACATCGTCGTGATACAGCGTCGCCAAATGGACGAGTTCGACGACGGTGGCCGCAGTAATCACAGCCGTATCGTCCGGGTTTTCTCCGAACTGTGCGGACAGGATGGTGAACAGCGGCCGGAAGCGTTTGCCACCCGCCTTAGCCAGGTGCAACGCCGCTTCAGTGAGGAAATCCTCGCCGTCTGACAATTCGCTGACGAGCAGCTGCTCAACACGGTCCAGACCATCGCGAATCGTCGCAGCAAGGCGCTCGTCGCCCAGGTCGATTCCGGCGACAGTGGTGCTCGTTGTTGCGGCCGCTTCGGCCGTGGCGTCGGTGCCCACGATGTCAGTACCCATTCTTGTCGTCAGTGACGGCTCGATTCCCACGGTAGTGAACCTAGTGCCTAGGCGCCGCCGCAGCAGATTCGGTATACGCGTGTCGGTCTAGCCGGATATTCATCCGTTGATCCTGCACTGGTGTCAGAGCTGATCGCAGTGCAGTGACAGGATGGCAGGCGTGGACCGTTCGGAACAGCCCCCCGTCGCTGATTTTCCCGCCGCCACCGACGTTCTTGTCGTTGGTGCTGGCCCCGCTGGCGCAGCCGCTGCCACGTGGGCGGCCAAACAGGGCCGCGATGTCGTACTCGCTGATGCCGCAACATTTCCCAGGGATAAAACGTGCGGCGACGGCCTCACCCCGCGGGCCATTGGGGAGCTTGATCGGCTCGGGCTCGGCGACTGGGTGCGTGAGCGAACCACTAACCGCGGGTTGCGTTTGCGCGGATTCGGTCAGGCCCACGATCTGGAATGGCCGGATGGAGATTTTCCGCGCATCGGCAGCGCTGTGCCGCGAAGTGATTTCGACGACAAAATCCGGCATACAGCTCTTAACGCGGGCGCCCGGATGGCGGATAACGCGAAAGCCGTCGACGTCACTTTCTCCGGTGACCGCATCGAGTCGGTGACTTTCACGACGACGCAAGGGCCCCGCTCGATCTCGTGCCGCACCCTCATCGTTGCCGACGGCGTGCGTTCAACGTTGGGTAAAAAGCTGGGACGCGAGTGGCATCGCGACACCGCGTATGGCGTGGCAGCCCGGGCATACATCCCCACCCCGCACAGCGAAGATCCGTGGATCACCTCGCACCTGGAACTGCGCGACGACACCGGCGCCCTCCAAGCTGGCTACGGATGGATTTTTCCGCTCGGAACCGGCGAAGTGAACATCGGCGTCGGCACCCTCGCGACGTCACGTCGACCAGCGCGCGGCGCGCTGCGTCCACTCCTGGACCTGTACACCGAGCAGCGCCGCGACGAATGGGAATGGACAGGACCGCTGCGCGCCAGCGCGTCAGCGCTACTACCGATGGGTGGCGCGGTGTCGGGGGTTGCGGGCCCCAACTGGGCGCTCGTCGGCGACGCCGCCGCCTGCGTCAATCCACTCAATGGGGAAGGTATCGACTACGGGCTGGAAGGCGGGCGCCTGCTCGCTGACCTGCTCGACGAACCAGACCTGACCGTCGTGTGGCCGACCCTGCTGCGTGAGCATTACGGGCCCGCGTTCTCCGTGGCGCGCCGTCTCGCTGGCCTGCTGACCGTCCCCCGTTTCCTGCCAGCCGCAGGCCCGGTTGGGATGCGATCGCGGCCACTGATGACCGTTGCGGTTCGGGTGATGGGCAACCTCGTCACCGACGCCGACCGCGACGTAGTGGCCCGCGCCTGGCGCGGAGCCGGACTGACATCCAGCCGAATCGAACGCCGCCCCCTATTCGCCTAGCGCCTATTCGCCACAGCTCACCTGGTGGCGCGATGCAGCGCCACAGCTCACCTGGTGGCGCGATGCAACGCCACAGCTCACCGCGTGGCGCGATGCAGCGCCACAATGCCCCCGCTGAGGTTCTGCCACTGCACGCCCGACCACCCACAGTCAGCGATAGCGCGCGCGAGTTCCTCCTGCGTCGGCCAGGCCCGAATGGACTCAGCGAGATACACGTAGGCGTCGGGGTTGCTGCTCACCGCGCGGGCAACCCGCGGCAGCGTCTTCATCAAATACTCCATGTACAGGGTGCGGAACGGCGCAAACACCGGCGTCGAAAACTCGCACACCACGAGGCGTCCACCCGGCTTCGTGACCCGCGCGATCTCGCGCAGACCAGCCCGGAAATCAGTGATATTGCGCAAACCGAGCGAGATCGTGGCGGCATCGAAAACGCCGTCCGCGTACGGCAGGTGCATGGCGTCGCCCGCCACCATCGGTACACGTCGCGAAATACCGGCACGCAACATGCCCTGAGAGAAATCGGTGGCCACACACCACGCGCCGGAACGCGAAAGCTCAACCGTGGAGACGCCGGTTCCGGCGGCAAGATCGAGGACCTTCTCCCCCGGCTTCACACCCAGAGCTTCCCGGGTTGCTTTACGCCAGCCGCGGTCCTGCCCAAACGAAAGCACCGTGTTGGTCACGTCGTACCGCTTTGCGACGCCGTCGAACATCGATGCAACTTCGTGCGGGTCCTTCTCCAAGGTCGCGCGGAAATTGGACGCCGAGCCCGGATGGTTTACGCCATGTGTCGTTGCCACGAAACAAACGCTACCAACCGTGCCGAACGCGAACGTGCGCGCACATCACGCGACGCGTCGATGACGCTCCGCGACCCCACTCACGTCGTGATAGTGCCCGAGTAGTTCGTCGCACACTGCTGGCCAGGTGCGGCGCAGTACCGAGCGGCGTGCCGCTTCCCCGAAGCGTGCTTGCAGGCTGCGGTCGTGCAGGGCACGCACCGCGCTGGGGAGCAGTTGAGTGAACTGGTCAACGGGCAGAAGGTAGCCGTTGCGGCAGCGTGAGACGAGATCGCGCGGGCCGCCAGCATCAGGTGCGATGACGGGAACGCCGCTGGCGAGAGCTTCCTGGACGGCTTGGCAGAAGGTTTCGTGTTCGCCGGCGTGCACGAAAATGTCGAACGAGGCGTACGCCTGCGCGAGTTCGGTGCCGCCGAGCGCACCGGTGAAGATCGCGGACGGCAACAGTCGTTCGAGTCGGGCGCGTTCGGGGCCGTCTCCGACGACGACAAGCTGGATGTCGTTGTACTCGTTCAAGGCAGCGAGGCGTTCAACATGCTTTTCGGGAGCGAGGCGACCCACAAACCCGACAATCATGCGGTCCGCCGCACCCCACTGCTGCCGCAGCGCGTCGTCACGACGAGAGGGCGCAAACCGCTGGGCGTCGACGCCGCGTGCCCACCGATGTACCCGCGGTATGCGGTGCTGTTCGAGTGCTTCCATCGCCGACGACGACGGCGCGAGGGTGCGGGCGCATCCTTGATGGATGCGGCGCGTCCATGCCCATGCGGCCCGGCTCGCCACGCCCAGCCCGTAGCTGGCGGCGAATCCGGCGACGTCCGTTTGGTACACGCCGATAGCGGGGATGTCGAGGCGCCGTGCGGCGCCGAGTCCACCCGCACCGAGCAGGAACGGGGAGGCCAGGTGCATGACGTCGGGGTCGAAATCCCGAAGCTGCGCGGTCAGGCCCGGTCCAGGCAAACCGACGGGTAGCGAGCTGACTTTCGGCACCATGATTGCGGGGACCCGAACCACCGGGACACCGTCATGTTCGGTGGGTGCGCCTGGTCCGTCCACCGTGTCCGGTGCGACGACCATCGCCTCGTGTCCGCTCTGCGCGAGGTGGTCGAGGACGCGTAGAACCGAATGGGTGACCCCATTCATGTTGGGCAGGAATGATTCCGCGATGATCGCTACTCTCACACCTTCGATGCTGGCAGCGGTGCACTGCCACGAGTAAAGATGCATGTGACCATGCGGCGACAATCAGGCAAACCTGAGGTGTTAGTCGTCAGTTTCCCTACGCTCGCGGTACTCATGTTGCTCCCTACGCTCGCGGCGAACCAGGTACCACACAAGAGGTGCCGCAATAGCCCAGGTGACGACAATGACTGAGCCCGCCGGGATGATCGCGACCGACGCGTTGCGTCCAGCGACACGCACCAGATCGGGGTCGTCCCGCGCATATTCGACGTCGATGCGCTGTCCCACGATCAGCCGCGTCGGGTAGAGCACGCCCAGCTCTGGGTTGTGGGTGACGCCGTCGGGCGTGACGAAGCTGACTGCCGAGCGCATCGAGCCTGCGGAGAGCACTTCGGCGGTGGCGACACCCATGTTGGATTCGATGGTGTGATCGTTGCGCCACGCGCCGATCACCAGCAGAACGGCGAGCACCGAGATTCCGGTGGCGAGGACGAGTGCGGTGTAGCGCGTTCGACGTGCGACAACAGCGTTCATAAGACAGCGGCGTTCATAGCTGGGCCCTTACCGCCGCGTGCAGTTCACGCAGCCCGGAACGGTCGGTGGTCACTTCCAGTACCCGGATGCCGACGGGTGCGGTTTCGGTGAGCGCCGCGGTCAGACCTGCGGGATCCACGAGCTGGTGTTCGATGCGGTAGGCAGCGCACAGCGCAGCGAGGTCCATACCGTGCGGCGTGCCGAAGATTCGTTCAAACACTCCGGAGTATTGCGGGTCGCCCTGTTCGAGAAGCTCAAAGATTCCGCCGCCGTCGTCGTTGGCGACGACGATGGTCAGGTCTTTCGGTCGTGGTTCGCCGGTTCCGATCAGGAGACCGGACGCGTCGTGCAGGAAGGTGAGGTCACCGAGCAGCGCGATGGTGCGGCCGTCGTGGGCGAGGGCTGCGCCGACGGCAGCGGAGACGGTGCCATCGATCCCGGCGACGCCGCGATTAGAGAGCACCCGCACGTCGGCACGCGGATAGCCGACGAGGGCGGCGTCGCGGACCGGGTTGGAGGCGCCTAGGAGTAGTTGGTCACCGGCAACGAGTGCGTCGTTGATGGCGGCGGCCACGTGCAAACCTGTGGGGCGAGTGTGGACGGCGAGTTGGTCTCGTACCGCGGCGTCGGCGCTGGCGGAGACGGCGCGGCACCGCTCCACCCACGCTGGGTCTGGGCTGCCGGTGACGATCCCGCGGGTACCGGTGGCGACGACGTTGCCGGACACGTCAGGCCAGCGAGGTCCGGTGGTTAGCGCATAGACGGCGACAGCGGGGTCGGCGAGGATTTTCGAGACTGACCGGTGCAGGGTGGGCCGTCCGGTAATGATTGTTTGACGTGGCGAGAGGTGCGGCAGCGCCATCGGGTGCACAGGCACGCCATGCATGGGCGCGGTGGGTTCTGCGACGGTGGGCAGGCCAGCGAGTTCGGGCCGCAGCGCGCTGCCGTGACCGGAGACGACGAGCGTGTCTGCCGTGATGTCCAGGTCCATCGGTACATCGAGAGTTGCGTGCTGGGTGGTGGTCCATGGCGCGCCGTCGGGGCGTCCCTGTGGCGCGGGGCCCTGCGCATGTACTTCCGGCACGAGGGGTTCTCGCAGCGGGATATCGAATTGGACGGGACCAGCATTGCCTGAGCGGGTTCCGCGGGCCGCAGCGAGGACGCGGCACACTGCCGAACGCCACTGGCTGTTCTGGTCGTTGTCGTCTTCGGCGAGGCCCAGGCTGATTGTGGCGCGCACCTGGGTACCGAACAGACCGAACTGTTCGATGGTTTGGTTTGCGCCGGTGCCCAGCAGCTCGTACGGCCGATTGGCGCTGATCACGACGAGCGGGATCCGTGCATAGTTGGCTTCAAGAACAGCGGGCCCCAGATTGGCGACTGCGGTGCCTGACGTCATCACGATGGGGACGGGGCGACGTCCCGCGACCGCTAGTCCGACGGCAAGAAAACCTGCGGTGCGCTCATCGATCCGCATGTGCAACCGCAGCCGACCAGCTGAATCAGCAGCTTGCAGCGCGAACGCCAGCGGCGCGTTGCGCGAACCGGGGCACAGGACAGCTTCCCGGACACCGCCGCGGATTAGTTCATCAACGACGGCGGTGGCTTGCGCTGTGGACGGGTTCACAGGTTCAAGATTGTCAGACAGTCCGGGGCGACGTGGCGCCGCCCCGGATCATGCCTGGCGAACGCGGCGAGTGTTAGCCCGCGTACTTCTGCACAAGCTCACCCAAACGTGGGAGGGCCTCGGTGACGTGCTTTTGAGCTGACGGGCGCAGCGACGAGTACACCTTCTTGATTGCGCCGCGGTCGCTGCCTTCGATCCGCTCGTCGGTGACTCCGAGCAGAGCGTTGGAGACCGCGTCACCGCGCGCGGTGAGGAACTGTGCGAACGATGCTTCGCCGGAGCCGCTGAATTCCTGCCAGAACGGGTCCAGCTTTTCGACGAATGCGGGGAGCAATCCCTCAACAGCGTTGGGGACGATCGTTGGACCGAGTTTCTTGACGGCCGCGTAGCCGCCCTTGAGGGCTAGGCCCGATGCCCCTGATTTGTCGGAGACTTCTGCGTCGATCAGTGCCACGACGTCCGCAACAACCTGATCCGAGCGCGACTCATCGAGCAACGTTTCTTTAAGAGCTGCAACCACTTTCATGCCTCCGTTTCGGCTGGTAGATACCGGCGCGCAGAGACTATACGAAAACCCCGGTAACACGAACCGCGAGGATTTCGTGGCATCGGCGGGCTCGCTCAAACCACCAGTGAACGCGCTCTTCTGACGCCATGGACCCGGCCAGTTCTGAAATATGTGGCACGACGGTACCAGTTTTAAGCTTTCCATCACAGAGTTCAAAACCGTCGGCTACATCACGCTCAAACAGCTGACCCGTCGCAAGCCCACACGCGAACGGCAACGTCGGTAGCGCAGCAGCAGCAGACAGCCCCGCCGAAATTCCCACCGCAGTATCGAGCGCACTCGACACCACCACGGACGCGCCGAACTCCTCCAACTCCTGCGCGAGCGCAACCACCTTGCGCATACCGCCCAGCGGCGGCACCTTGACCACCGCGACGTCAGCCGCCCCGGCCCGCACCACGCGCAGCGGATCGGAGGCTTTGCGGATACTTTCGTCCGCGGCGATACGCACGCCCGGCAAGTGGCGCTTCACCTCCACCAGCTCGTCCACCGACGCGCACGGCTGCTCCGCGTATTCCAACGGCCCGTCAGCGGCAAGTTCGCCAAGGACCCGCACAGCCTCGTCCACGCTCCACCCGCCGTTAGCGTCCACCCGCACGTTCGGGATGTGTTCGCGAACAGCACGCACACGGTCGACGTCGGCGCGCCAATCTTGGCCGGGCTCAGCAACCTTCACTTTCGCCGTCGACGCCCCCGGGAATCGGGCGACGATGGCGGGTACCTGCTCGGCCGTGACAGCGGGAATAGTCGCGTTGACCGGAATGGATGTGCGGTGCGCTGGCGGCGGGCCCAGCCACGCTGCTTCAAGACCAGCAAGTAGCCAATGCGCGGCCTCGTCGTCGTCATATTCCACGAACGGCGCGAACTCGCCCCACCCGGCCGGGCCGCGAATAAGCATCGCTTCGCGAGTAGTGATCCCGCGGAAACGCACCCGCATCGGCAAGCTGACAACCACTGCCTGCGCGAGGATGTCGTCAATGCGCGGGAGCGCGACTGCCTCGCCGCCGAGTGCACCATTTTCCGTCATTGCCCACACAGTAAACCGCCGTCGCGGCAAAACGCCTATCCTTTGGCGTCGTGACCTTCAATCCTCAGCTTTGGCGCCCAGTACCCGGATTCGAGAACCTCACCGACATCACGTACCACCGGCACGTGAGCGAAGGCATCGTTCGTGTCGCATTTGATCGGCCCGAGGTGCGCAACGCGTTCCGGCCTCACACCGTCGACGAGTTGTATCGCGCACTCGACCATGCACGGACCACCGCCGACGTCGGCTGCGTCCTGCTGACCGGTAATGGACCGAGCAGCAAGGACGGCGGTTGGGCGTTCTGTTCGGGCGGGGATCAGCGGATTCGTGGCCGCAGCGGCTACCAGTACACCGAGCAGGACGCGGCAACGGGCCGGGCGGGCGAAACGGCGGACACCGTCGACAAGGCGCGCGCTGGGCGACTGCACATTCTGGAGGTGCAGCGGCTGATCCGGTTTATGCCGAAGGTGGTTATCGCTCTTGTCAATGGTTGGGCTGCTGGCGGCGGTCACTGCCTGCATGTCACGTGCGATCTGACGTTGGCGAGCCGCGAGCATGCCCGGTTCAAGCAGACCGATGCTGACGTCGGCAGCTTCGATGCCGGTTACGGCAGCGCCTACCTGGCAAAGATGGTGGGCCAAAAGTTTGCGCGTGAAATTTTCTTCCTCGGTGAGGCGTACACCGCCGAGCAAATGTATGAGATGGGCGCGGTCAACCGCGTCATCGACCACGACAAACTTGAGGACGAGGGCATCGCATGGGGAACCAAGATTCTCGGTAAGTCGCCGCAAGCGCAGCGCATGCTCAAGTACGCGTTCAACCTTGCCGACGACGGCCTGGTCGGCCAGCAGCTCTTTGCTGGTGAAGCCACTCGCCTCGCCTACATGACGGATGAGGCTGTGGAAGGCCGCGACTCTTTCCTGGAAAAGCGCGAGCCCGACTGGAAGCCCTACCCCTGGTATTTCTGAGCGTGATTTCCCGTTTGCACCCCGGCTCGTCGTTCGCGCCTCTATTAGTAAACAGATAGGGCGCAAGCAGCGAGCAGGGGCGCAAACACTTCCCGGAAGGTAGACGATCGTGGAAATTCTCAGTAGCCGCACTATCTTGCGACCCGCCGACTATGCGGTGACCCTGGGTTTTTATCGCGACACTTTGGGGTTGGCTGTCGCCCGCGAATACCCGGGCGGCACAGTCCTCTTCGCCGGACAAGGGCTCATTGAGGTCGCCGCGCACGGCGGATCTGACGGACCCAACCGGTTTTCCGGCGCCCTGTGGCTGCAGGTCCGCGACCTCACTGCAGCGCAAACCGAACTGGTACTCGCTGGTGTCAAAATCGTGCGCGAGGCCCGCCAAGAACCCTGGGGGCTGCACGAAATGTGGATTACCGACCCCGACGGCGTCCCCATCGTTCTCGTGGAAATCCCCGCCGATCATCCGATCCGCCGAGATTCACGGCCAGCGCCAGAATAGGACAATTCACCTAAAGTTCACCGCGGCGTAAGTCCGGTTGTACTTTGCCGACACCTGTCGTTCAGAATCGTCTGTTGTGACCACAGAGCTCGTCGTCCTTGCGGTAGTTGTCATCACCGCCCTCGCATTCGACTTCACGAACGGCTTCCACGACACGGGCAACGCGATGGCCACCTCCATCGCCACGCGCGCCCTGCCCCCGAAGACCGCCGTGACCCTGTCGGCAGTGCTGAACCTGGTCGGCGCGTTCCTGTCGGTAGAAGTGGCCGCAACCGTCGCTAAAGGCGTGGTCAACCTCGACAACGTGGGCGGCCAATCACTGCTGCTCATCGTGTTCGCTGGACTCGTCGGCGGCATCATCTGGAACCTGTTCACCTGGCTGTTGGGTCTGCCATCAAGCTCGTCACATGCGCTCTTCGGCGGCCTGATTGGTGCCGCGATCGCCTCGATCGGCCTGGGCGGTTTCGTGTGGGGTGGCGTGCTCGGCAAAGTCATCATCCCCGCGGTGCTCGCGCCTATCGTGGCCGCACTGGTCGCCACGGCGGGAACGTGGATGGTGTTTCGCATTACCGCCTCCATCACCGAAGGCACCCGTAACCGCGGCTTCCGGCTCGGCCAGATCGGGTCGGCGTCGCTGGTCTCTCTCGCCCACGGCACCAACGACGCCCAGAAGACGATGGGCGTGATCTTCCTGGCGCTGGTGGCTCACGGCTCGCTCAACACCGAGTCAGAGATGCCGTTCTGGGTGAAATTCACGTGCGCTGTCGCGATCGCGCTCGGCACCTACCTCGGTGGATGGCGAATCATCCGCACCCTCGGCAAGGGCCTCGTCGAAATCTCCGCGCCACAAGGAATGGCAGCGGAGTCGTCGTCGGCAGCGATCATTTTGACCTCCAGCCATTTCGGTTTGCCGCTGTCGACGACGCATGTGGCGACCGGTTCAATCCTCGGCAGCGGTCTGGGTCGTAAAGACGCTGAAGTTCGGTGGAGTGTCGCGGGCCGCATGGTCGCGGCGTGGCTGATCACGTTGCCGTCGGCAGCCATCGTTGGCGCTATCTGTTGGGCAATCGCGCACGTCATCGGCGGCCTGCCGGGCGTTCTGGTGGTGTTCTCGCTGCTGGTCCTGCTCGCAGCACTGATGTACATCCGCTCACGTCGTCAGCCCATCGATGCGAGCAACGTCAATGCCGAATGGATGGACGGCAGCGCCAGCCCACAAGAATCTGGCCCGCAGGACTCTGAAAGCGCAAAGGCAGACCGATGAGCATTCTCACCAACACTCTCAGTTCACTGTGGCAGGTTGTGCTCGTTGGGCTGCTTTTCGGAGCTGGCCTGCCTGCGGTTTTCGCGTTGGGTCTGCGCACTCTTGATTCCGGGTCAGCCCCTGCTGACGGGGCGGCAAGCGCGGACGATGCACCGCGTGTCCCCACTGCTATGGGCCGCATCGCCGCGTACGTGTGCTTCGCCGTTGTGCTGATTTCTATCGCAGCGGGGATACTGATGTTGATGTCCGACTTCTTGGCCAGCACTTTCGGTATTCACATTTTCTGAGCGACTGGCCTGACCCGGACGAAAACGAAAGGGGCCGTGACATGGCGAAGTATTCAGTGCGGTCCATCCTTGACTGGCTGCGCGCCGGGTATCCCGAGGGCATTCCGCACAAGGATCAGATCGCGGTTCTTGAGGTGTTGCGACGTCGATTGACGGCGGAAGAAATCAGCCAGGTGGTGGATCTGGCCATCGAAACAGCCGATGAGGCCCCGGGCCATGTCGTGGATTTCGATCGGGTGCGCAGCATTATCAGTTCGGTGATTCTGGAAGAGCCCAGTGAACGGGATTTGCTGCGGGTCACCGAGACACTGACAGCTGCGGGTTGGCCGGTGGCGGCGGAGTGGGACGAGTCCAGCGAGCACACAGGGTGAGCGCGATGCTCGACGTGTTGCAGGTTCCGTCCGGGTCTGCCGTTCTTGACCTGCTCCCCCGGCTTGAATCAGTGCTTGCAGGAAGCGAACCGGCGCTTGTCCCCGTTCCCACCGACGATCCCCGTGAGACACATAGGTTGACGCAGGCGCTGTTGCCGGGCGAGCCCATCGAGCCCGGTATCGCTCTGGTTGTTGCAACGTCAGGAACGACCGGTGTCCCTAAAGGCGCGCAACTCACCGCTGCCGCGCTGCGGGCGAGTATTGACGCGACGCACCGACGTCTTGGTGGGACTGGGAACTGGCTGCTGGCGTTGCCGCCCCACCATATTGCGGGGATGCAGGTGTTGTTGCGCAGTGTGCGCGCCGGTACCGAACCGGCCGTTATCGACGTGGCTGATGGTTTTGACCCCGATGCGGTTGTGTCTGCAATCGAGGCGATGGCTGGCCCGCGCAGGTATACGGCGTTGGTGCCGACGCAGTTAATTAAGGCTCTTACCCATCCGGCTGCGACAACGGCGCTCGCGCAGCTCGATGCGGTGCTGCTTGGTGGTGCTGCCACGCCTGCGCCCGTGTTGGCGGCGGCATTGGATGCGGGCATCACTGCCGTGCGTACGTATGGCATGAGCGAGACATGCGGGGGCTGCGTCTATGACGGTGTGCCACTCGATGGTGCGCGGGTGCGCATTGACGACGAAGGTCGGGTTCTTCTTGGTGGACCGATGGTGGCGTCGGGCTACCGCGGCCTTCCCGACCACCCTGCGTTCGCGGAGCCGGGCTGGTTCCGTACCGACGATGCCGGGGCGCTCACTGACGGCGTCCTGTCTATTACTGGCCGTCTTGACGAGGCGATTTCCACGGGTGGGCTGACGGTGGTGCCGCAGGTTGTCGAAGCTGCGCTTGCGGGGCATCCGCAGGTGGCGCAGTGTGCGGTGTTTGGTGTCCCAGATCCGCGGCTGGGTCAACGTGTTGTTGTCGCAGTGGTCCCTGATGGCCCAGACCCAACGTTGGTATCATTACGCGAATTCGCTTGCCGCACGGTCGATATCACGGCAGCCC
>JAAYXN010000342.1 GCA_012515885.1 Rhodococcus sp. (in: high G+C Gram-positive bacteria) | reverse complement strand
TGATCATGACCTGCAGCTGCGTGCCGTCGCCTTCTTGCAACGTTGCGAAGCACAGCTTTCCGGTGTTGCGCTGGAAGATGACGCGGCCAACCACACCGACCTGCTCGCCTGTCGCTGTGTCGGGCTCAAGTTCGGGGAACTGTGCGCGAATCTCAGCCAGCGAGTGGGTGCGCGGCACGGCCACCGGGTAGGCCTCGCGGCCTTCAGCTAGCAACCGGGCCCGCTTCTCCTGACGGATGCGGATCTGTTCCGGGGTGTCGTCAGGGGTCTGGGCGGGCGTCTGCGTTGCTTCGTCACTCACGAGTTACCAGGGTAATCGACCGAGGTCTGAGCAGGCACCTGCACTCCCCTGACCCGCGCGGACTGCCCCGAGTTAGTGGGCGGCGACGGTCGCGAGTTCGCGGACGCTGTGCGCAGCACCGATGACAGCACCGGTAAGTCCTTCCGCTTTGATCGCCTGATAGCCGCCGATCAGTGCGCGTACCCGCCGTACTTCCTGTCGGGCGAGGATCGCGGCGGCCCGTCGCGCCTGGTCGCCGTCTGAGCACACCAGCACCCATTCAGTGGAGCGATCGTTCGCCCGTGCGAGGTGCATGCCGCTGGCGGGATCGAGTCGCTCTTCGACGACGTCGGGGGCAATCGCCCACGCGCCAGGCAGTGTGCCTTCACGGTCGCGTTGCGTTTGGGTTCGGATGTCGATGACGACGGCGCCGCGCGCGGCAGCGGCCGCAAAATCGAAGACGTGGAGTGGAGAACGGAAGGTCTCCGGAAAAGTGCTGGATACAGCAGCAGAATCGATGACAGAAAGATTCGTGGACATCACGAGAAATCTCCAGGAGTGTGGTTTGGCCAAGGCGGTTACCCGAACACGGGTCAGCCTCGACAACACTCCTGAGCACCCATGGTCATAGACACGTTCCTCATGATGGCACAGAACCTGTGTGCCGGGAAGGGTTAATTCAGTGCGCCGCGCCACGCTTGGCTGCGGCGTTGCGGCGGGCGAGGTTGCGTTCGAAAACCAGTCGCAACCCCACCAGCGTCAAATCAGGTTCGACGTGGTCGATTTCCTCGGACTCGAGGACGACGAGGCTGGCACTCGCCCCGGTCGCGACGACCGCGACGTCGTCACCAGCGAATTCGTCGAATTCATCACGTACTCGCCCAACGAGTCCGTCCACGAGGCCCGCGAACCCGAAGATAGCGCCGGCCTGCATGGCTTCGACGGTGTTTTTGCCGACGACGGAGCGCGGCTTGGCGAGTTCGATTCGCCGCAGGGCTGCCGACTGGGCCGCGAGGGCGTCGGTGGACACTTCCAGTCCGGGCGCAATGATCCCGCCCAGAAATTCGCCTTTCGCTGATACGACGTCGACGACGGTGGAGGTTCCGAAGTCGACGACGATCGCTGGGCCGCCGTAGCGGTGATAGGTCGATAGTGCGTTGACGATCCGGTCTGCGCCGACTTCTTTGGGGTTATCGACGAGCAGGGGGATGCCGGTGCGAACGCCTGGTTCGACGACGACGTGCGGCACGTGGTCCCAGTATCGGGTCAGCATGACGCGTAGTTCACGCAGCACCGACGGCACTGTCGACAGCGCAGCCACGCCGGTGATCGTTTCTGTGTGTTCACCGAGCAATCCGCGGAACGTCAAGGCCAGTTCGTCGGCCGTCACGCCAGGTTCGGTGCGCAGCCGCCAGTCACGCACGAGGCGCGCGTGGTCCCCGGACCCGCTAAAGAGCCCGACCACAATGTGGTTGTTGCGAACGTCGACGGCGAGAAGCATGAGAGATCAGTGGGCCGTGGAGAGCATGCGCGGGGTGATCAGTCCGGAACCTTCAGGTGCGTGCGCCGGGTCGGAGCCGAGTTCGACCTGGTTGTTGTCGGCGTCGACGAATACGACGCGCGGCGCGTAGTCACGCAGTTCCGCTTCGTTCATCACGCCGTACGCGATGAGGATGACGAGGTCGCCGGGGTTGACGAGGTGC
>JAAYXN010000341.1 GCA_012515885.1 Rhodococcus sp. (in: high G+C Gram-positive bacteria) | reverse complement strand
CAGGAGTCTTTTCCGTGTGGTGAGGCGGTCGTATTCACCGTGCGCGGTGAGATCGACATTGCCAACGCCACTCAACTGTGCGCGGCACTGCTGCACGCCACCGACCGGTCCGAGTGCCAGTGTCTGATCGTTGACCTGTCCAAAGTCCAGTTCATCGACCTCAGCGGCGTGCGTGCGCTCTACGAGTGCTGCCGGGTACTGACATGGGAGGGGCGTCACATGGTGCTGGCCGAACCCTCGGCAGCAGCCCAACGGGTACTCACCGCGCTACGGATGGACCGGGACTTCGAGATCTACCCGATCGTGGAGGCGGCACTCGTCCATACCGCTCGACAGCGCTACGAAGAAGGGCCCATCACCGGGGTCTGCGGTTGTGACTGACCGCCGCTGGACCGGTGACGAGCAGCAAGCAGAAAAGAGAGATCCTCGCGGCGCGGCTCCCCGAACAGTGCCACCACTGTCGTGGCGGCCGCGCCGCCCCCACTCACGCTCGGGACAGTTCCAGCTCCAGCACGTGGGAAACGAGCTCCACCATGACCCGCTTGACCGATTCCCGTTCCCGTGCATCGCACAACAGAACCGGAACGTGCGGTTCCACGTCCAGGGCGATACGCACATCAGCGGGCATGTGGGTGCGCACCCCGTTGAAGCAGTTCACCGCCACGACAAACGGAATGTCGCGCTGCTCGAAGAAGTCGATGGTGTCGAAGCAGTCCTCCAAACGTCGGGTGTCAGCCAGCACAATAGCGCCGAGCGCCCCCTCGGCCAACTCCTCCCACATGAACGAGAAACGCTTCTGGCCGGGGGTGCCGAACATGTAGATCACGGTGCGCTCGTCCAAGGTGATACGACCGAAGTCCAGCGCCACGGTCGTCGTCGTCTTGGACTCCACCCCGTCCAGATCGTCCACGCCCACGCTTTCAGCGGTCATCACCTCCTCGGTGTGGAGCGACTCCACCTCGCTGAGCGCGGACACCAGGGTGGTTTTCCCAGCGCCGAACCCGCCGGCGACCAGGATCTTCAGCGCGTCGGGAACGGGCCCGACACTGTCGGACATGCAGAAGTCTCCTTTCACAGCGCACGGATGCGGTCGAGGACCGTTCGCAGAGTATGGACATCCGGTCGCCTACGCTGCCACTGCGATTCGTGCACCATGACGTATCCGCCATCAAGCAGGTCGGACAGCAGGATACGCAGCACACCAAGCGGCAGTTTGGTACGTGAGGCCAGCTCAGCTACTGAGACGGGTGCGGCGCACACCTCCAGGATCGCGTGGTGCTCCGGTTCCAGCTCGGCGGGCTGACCCACCTGCGGCACCGCCACCACCTGGGAGGTCATCGCGAAGTCCGAACGCGAAGGGCGGGTGCGTCCGCGAGTCAAGGAATACGGCCGAATAAGGCGGCCGCTGTCGTCAGGAGAGCTGGACATGGCGCTCACAGCCCTTCAGCGGACCGACCTTGCATGGGACGACGGTTGCGCGGCAGCGTGGACAGGTGCGGACCGACCTGGCGCACCAGTCGGTTGATCTCATAGGCGACCAACCCGACATCGCAGGAGGAGTCGGCCACCAAGGCCAGGCAGGCGCCGTGCCCGGCGGAGAGGACGAACAGGAAAACATTGTCCATCTCCACAACGGTCTGCCGGACCTCTGCCGCGCCCAACTGCTTGCTCGCACCTCGGGCCAGGCTGGAGAAGCCCGAAGCGATCGCGCTGATCCGCTCGGCGCGTTCCCGATCCATGCCGTCGGAAGCCGACAGCAGCAAGCCGTCTGCGGACAGCAGTACCGCCTCGCGGGCTCCCTCAGTGCGGGAAACCAGGTCGCTCAGCAGCCAGTTCAGTTCAGAGGAGGTGGAACGGGGCGTGGAAGTTGTCTGCTCGGTCATCGTGTCTCCCTGGTGGGGTAATCAGTGTTGCCTTCGGCGCGTCCACTCCGGGTGCCTCGCTGGAAGGCACTCATCATCTGCCGGATTTCCTCCAGCGATCGGTCAGGGTTG
>JAAYXN010000340.1 GCA_012515885.1 Rhodococcus sp. (in: high G+C Gram-positive bacteria) | reverse complement strand
TCGTTGTTGCCGCTCAGCGTGAGCGGGGAACGGCGTCGATCGTGTTGACTGGCGGCGGGACGGGTATCGGCGTTCTTACCGCCCTGCGCGCCGCACCCGGTGACATCGACTGGCGGGCTCTGGACGTCTATTTCGGTGATGAGCGGTTTGTCCCTGCCGCCGACCCTGACCGCAACGAGCTGCAAGCGCGCGACGCTCTGCTCGACCACGTTGATCTCGACCCCGCTCGTGTGCACCCGATGACACCGTCCGACGGCGAGTTTGGCGACGATCCCGATGCCGCGGCGGTTGCCTACGCAAACCTTCTCACCGGTGGCACTGGTTCACTGTCTGACGTTCCCGAATTTGATGTTCATCTGCTCGGCATGGGCCCCGAGGGACATATGAATTCGATCTTCCCGCACTCCGATGCGGTGCGCGAAGAATCCGTAGCGGTGGTATCGGTGCGTGAATGCCCGAAGCCGCCGCCGACACGCGTGACACTCACCCTTCCTGCTGTGCGCCGCTCCAAGCGTGTGTGGTTTGTTGTCAGCGGCGCCAATAAGGCCGAAGCTGTGGCCGCCGCAGTCCGGGGTGTGCCAGCCGTGGAAGTACCCTCAGCCGGCGCCTACGGGCAGGACGCTACCTGCTGGTTTGTTGACGAAGCCGCCGCATCACTGCTTCCCGACAACAAATAGACCTCACCCTGGGTAGACACCACAGCCGCTGGCCGCTGGGTTTAGTCGAGAAACGGGTCGTCCACGTCGTCGAATGCTTCTAACGCGTGGTGTTCGTGCGAGTGGTGCTCGTGTACTGATTCTGGGTGGGTGTCTCGCAGGTGGACATCTTGTGATGAGCCGTCCCTCAGTGCACTATCCCTCAGCGAGCTATCTCTCAGGGAGGACTGTCGTGGTGCGGCATCATCACGTGTCGCCTCGCAGCGCCACATGATGCGCGGTCCGGTTGATACCGGCCCGCTGCCCTGCCCACGCTTAAACCAGCCTGGGCGGCCTCGTCCTCCAGATTCGCAGAAAGCCATTCCTGCCCCCGTCTTAACGGCCACCCTTCCCCTGGTGGCCCATGGACTTATTGTCCATTTGGACGTTGGTGGGCGCTAATCGGTTCCATTTATCCGCACTTTAATTTTTGCGCGCGTCAACAAGGCCCCGCGAACGGAGCTCGCGCGGCGGTATTACCCGCTATTACGCAGCGCTGTCGCCAAGCCGTTCATCGTCAGCTGGATACCTCGACGCACCTTGTCGCTGTCGTCGCCGCTGCGGAAGCGCCTCAACAATTCCACTTGGAGAAGATTGAGCGGCTCCAGGTAGGGGAACCTGTTGTGCACGGAGCGTTCCAGCGCGGGGTTGTCCGCGAAGAGCGTGTCGTTGCCGGTGATGGCGGTGTACATGTCGATGGTGCGCTGATGCTCGTCGGCGATCATTCCGAACACACGGTCCCGCAGGTCTTTATCGGGAACAAGCTCTGCGTACCTGGCGGCAAGTCCCATGTCGGACTTGGCCATCACCATCGCGAGGTTCGACAACACAGTCTGGAAGAACGGCCACGTCTGGTACAGGTGGGTGAGCTGATTGAGCTTTTCCTCGCTGCCGCCAATCCACTGCTCTAGCGCGCTTCCTGTTCCATAGAACCCGGGAAGCATGACCCTCGACTGGCTCCAGGCGAGCACCCATGGGATCGCGCGCAGGTCCGAAATTGACTTTGTTTGCTTGCGCGAGACGGGTCGGCTACCAATGTTGAGAGAGCCGATTTCAGCGACGGGCGTCGACATTTCGAAGTACTGCACAAACCCGGGCGTGTCATGGACGAGGGCGGCGTACGCCGAGCGGGCAAGGATCGCCAGCTCGTCCATGATCTGGTACGCCTCGGACGCATCGTCCCCGAGACCCTCGACGTCCAGCAACGTTGATTCCAGTGTTGCGGCGACGAGTGATTCGAGATTTCGGCGCGCGATGCGTGGCTGCGCGTACTTGGCGGCGATGATCTCGCCCTGTTCAGTGATACGCAACGAGCCTTGGACCGCGCCGGGAGGTTGGGCGAGGATTGCCTCGTAGCTGGGTCCGCCGCCGCGGCCAACGGTGCCGCCGCGTCCGTGAAAGAGCTGCAAGCGCAGGCCGTGTCGTTCAGCGAGGGCAACGAGGTCCAGTTCGGCGCGGTAGAGCGCCCAGTTCGCCGCTAGATACCCACCGTCCTTGTTGGAGTCAGAGTATCCGAGCATCACTTCCTGACGTTTACCGCGCGCTTCAATAAAGCTGCGGTACGCCGGAATCGCGAGGGTGGCTTCAAGCGTCTCTGCGCCATGCGCGAGGTCTTCGATGGTTTCGAACAGCGGAACAATCCCGATGGGCACGTAAGGCTCGTTGTCAGCGCTGCCGGGTGCCAGCAATCCTGCTTCCCGCAGAAGCAGGGCGGCCTCAAGCATGTCGCTGACTGAGGTGCACATACTGATGATGTAGTTCGGTACCGCTTCGGGCCCCAAGATCCGCACCGTTTCTGCTGCGGCGCGCAGGATTCCGAGTTCCTTGGTGGTTTGCTCGCTAAAGCTTGCCTCCGGAGATGTCAGTGGCCGCCGCGTCAATAGTTCCCGGGCGAGGATCTCGACCCGCTCGTCTTCGCGGAGCGCCAGATAGTCCGAATGCACACCTGACCACTCAAGCAGCTCCGCAACAACGGTTTCATGGACTTCGGAGTTCTGCCGCATATCCAGAGCGCTGAGGTGAAAACCGAAGGTTTGGACGGACTCTCGCAGCTGTGCCAATTGTTCGTCAGCGAGTATCCCGTCGCCAACTGCCCGCAGGGAACGATCTACTTTTTCCAGATCCTCAAGCAGTTCGCTCGGTCGCGCGTAGGGCTCAAGCCCCAGATCGACACCTCCGTCGGGGATTTCACCGATGATCGCGGATGCACTGGCACTGAGTCGTCCTCGGATTCCCCGGACAGCGCGGCGGAACGGCTCGTCCGCCCGGAAAGGTGAATCATCACCTGATGCGGCGGCCAACTGCTCCAGCTCATCAGGAACATTGACGAGCCGCGCGGAGATCGACAATTCGCGTTCCAGGCCGGTCAATGCTTCAAGGTGATGGGTCAATGCCACCTGTGCCGCAGCAAAACTCGCACGATGGGCAACCTCAGCGGTCACGTACGGGTTGCCGTCCCGGTCTCCACCAATCCATGAACCCATCCTCACCAGCGGCTCGCGCAGGATATCTGCGTCCGGCCACCGCGCCCGCAAACTGGCCCGCACGTCGGCGTTGAGCCGGGGAATGACATCGAAAAGCGCCGCGTCGTAGTAGCGCAGACCCACATCGATTTCGTCTTGAATACGCAAGCGCGCCAAGCGGATTAGTGCCGTCTGCCAGAGGACGAGCACTTGCCGGCGCAGCTGCAGATCGACGTCAGCTGTTTCCTCTTCCGTGAGGGAAGTGCGCTCGCGGAACCTCATCAGCTCGGTGATGCGCGACTGTGTTTCAAACACGGTGCGCCGCCGAGTTTCCGTGGGGTGCGCGGTAATGACCGGAGACACCAGAGCGTGCCGCAACAGCTCCGTCACCGTGTCGGCATCAGGCCCTACTCCGGCGTCGTCAGCCGCATCAAGCTTGGCGTACGTTGCTGCGAGAGTGCTGTCAGGAGCCTTCTCCCCCGCCTCGATATGTACGGCGCGCCGACGCTCCCGGTGAATATCCTCCGCGAGGTTTGCGAGAAGCGCGAAGTGGCTAAAAGCCCGGATGACAGGGATGGCCTCGTCGGTGCTGATATTGGTGAAAAGGTCCGCCAGTTCGCTGCGGTCTATCTCTGAGCGACGAACCCGAAAAGCCTCGACGCGGGCTGTCTCGACGAGGTTAAAGACGTCCTCACCGGCCTGCTCGCGCACGATCGAGCCCAGGATGCCGCC
>JAAYXN010000339.1 GCA_012515885.1 Rhodococcus sp. (in: high G+C Gram-positive bacteria) | reverse complement strand
CCGGTTTGCCTTGCAGGCCACCGTCAATGAACAGCATGGAATCGCAACCGATCACCACGCAGTCAGCGGCAACGGCCGGTTCGATACGACCGAGTACCTCGTGGGCCTTCGCCCGAGCCAACTCAGTCACCACCCGCTCGGGAGCGACATCGCCAAGCGCGTCCGTGACAGCATCCTCGTCAACACCAGAGACCAGAACCACCGGCTCAACTCCAGCGCTACGAAGCACTGCGAGTCGAGCCGGTGATGCCGATGCTAAAACCAGTTGTGTCACTTCTCTAGAAGCGACGTCGAGCGTTGTTTGCGAAAGCGCCCGGCGACAGCGAAACACCGTTGCGCACTCCACGAATCAGGACAGCCGGATCGCCCCACAGCTCGTACGGGCGCGTCGACTTCGACGCATCAACTGCCGGTGCCGCAGATGCGGCGATCACGGCCACAATGGCCGCGACCTCAGGGTCAGTAGGCGAGCCCTTAACGATCCGGATTTGCGGCGCTTCCCGAGACGGAACCACAGGCTGCGCTCCTTCAGCGGTAATCACTGCCACCTCAAAGTTCGAGATCACAGAGGGATCGACCAGCGTGGGATCGTGCGCGAGCGAACCCTCGTTATCGGGCTCGTCGTCGCCTGATGTTGTCGAGAGGTTGTCCACGTCAAGGCTCACAGCGGAATGTTCCCATGCTTCTTCGGCGGCACGGACACTGTTTTGCGTTCAAGGAGACGCAGCGCCGTCACGATCTGACCGCGGGTGTGCGAGGGCGGAATCACTGCATCAATGTACCCACGCTCAGCGGCGATGTACGGATTTACCAGCGTGTCTTCGTATTCGCTCTGCAGCTTCAGGCGCAGTGCATCGACGTCTTCGCCGTTCTTTGCGGCCTCAAGCAGCTGCTTGCGGTAGACGAATCCGACAGCTCCGGAAGCGCCCATGACGGCGATCTGAGCGGTCGGCCACGCGAGGTTGATGTCTGCGCCCATGTGCTTGGAACCCATGACGTCATACGCTCCGCCGTACGCCTTGCGGGTGATGACGGTGATCTTGCCGACGGTCGCCTCGCCGTACGCGTACAGAAGCTTCGCGCCGCGGCGGATGATGCCGTTGTATTCCTGCTCGGTGCCGGGAAGGAAGCCGGGCACGTCCACGAGGGTGACGATCGGGACGTTGAAGGCATCACAGGTGCGCACGAAGCGGGCAGCCTTCTCGGATGCGTCGATGTCGAGGCAGCCAGCGAACACGGTGGGCTGGTTGGCGACGATGCCGACCGACCGGCCATCGATGCGGCCGAAGCCGATGATGACGTTGCCTGCGCGCTCAGCCTGAACCTCAAGGAACTCGGAGTCGTCGAGGATGCGGTTGATGACCTCGTGCATGTCATACGGCTGGTTGGCGCCGTCCGGAATGAGCGCATCCAGTTCGAGGTCCTGCGCGGTGAGGTTGTCGGTGATGGCGCCGTCGAGCGGGTTGGTGGGCAGCATCCGCGGCGCGCTGGCCTGGTTGTTGCTCGGCAGGTAGCTCAGCAGGTCCTTGACGTAGTCGAGAGCGTCCTGCTCACCGTCAGCGACGTAGTGGGCGACACCGGACTTGACCATGTGCGTGTGGGCGCCACCGAGGTCTTCCATCGTGACGTCTTCACCGGTGACGGTCTTGATCACGTCAGGGCCGGTGACAAACATTTGCGCGTTCTTGTCCACCATGACGACGAAGTCGGTCAGAGCCGGTGAATACACGTGCCCACCGGCGGCGGGGCCCATGATGAGCGAGATCTGGGGGATCACACCGGAAGCACGAACGTTGCGGTGGAAGATCTCGCCGTACAGGCCGAGTGAGACCACGCCTTCCTGGATGCGGGCGCCGGCGCCTTCGTTGATGCCGATCAGCGGGCGTCCGGTCTTGACCGCGAGGTCCATGACCTTGACGATCTTTTCGCCGTAGATTTCGCCGAGGCTGCCACCGAAGACAGTCGAGTCCTGCGAGAAGACGCAGACCTCGCGGCCGTCGACGGTGCCGTAGCCGGTGACGACGCCGTCGCCGACCGGTCGGTTCTCGGCGAGGCCGAAGTTGGTGGAGCGGTGACGTGCGAGGGCGTCGATCTCGACGAACGAGCCTTCGTCCAGCAGTGCGAAGATCCGCTCGCGTGCGGTCATCTTGCCCTTGGCGTGGACTTTCTCGACCGCGGCCTCACCGGAGGGTGCCATTGCCTCGGCGTGACGATTACGCAGGTCGGCAAGTTTCCCGGCGGTGGTGTGGATATCAGGCGCAGGGGTGGTCTGCTGCGCCGACGGCTCCTGAACTGTGGTCATGACAAGTGAGCTTAACGATCTTAGGGGTCACTTTGCCAAGGGGAGTCTTCGGATGTGGCCACTGTGTCCCAAGTTACTATCGAGTACATTTTCGCTGGCAGGCATAGGCTAGGCGCATGTGGAACGACCTGAATCGACCGCCGCTCGATGCTGATGCGCTGCGCAAGGCGCTAGTTCGCGGCCCTGATTGTCGTGACCCGTACGCATTCTGGAATCAACTCGACGTGGTGGCGACGACAGGTTCGACGAACGCTGATCTTCTAGAACGGGCCGCGAAAACTGACTCGGATCGGCACGTTTTGATCGCTGAACATCAGGGCAGCGCGCGTGGCCGCAATCAACGCAGCTGGGTCAGCCCACCTCGGGCACAGATCGCGGTGTCGATGCACGTCACCATGCCGGGGCTGACTCCCGCCGATATGGGGTGGCTGCCGCTGCTGACGGGCGTCGCGGTGGTGGATGCTCTGCGGGAGATCGCTCAGGTTCCGGCCGAGTTGAAGTGGCCTAACGACGTGCTGGTTGGCGGCAAGAAGATCGCGGGGATCCTGGCTGAGGTCGCGGCGGTGACGCCGTCGCCCGCGGTGGTTGTCGGCGTTGGGCTCAACGTCAGCCTGTCCCAGGACGAGCTTCCGATACCGGAGGCGACGTCGTTGACGTTGGAGAACGCGCAGATCGCGGACCGCGACATCATTGTGCGTGCCCTCCTGCGTGCGTTCGCGTCGCGGTGGGAGCAGTGGCAGGGTGCGCAGTGGCGGGTCGACGAGCTGGCGGAGGCGTATCGGCAGTGCTGCGGCACGTTGGGTGCGCGGGTGCGGGCGATCCTGCCGGGTGAGCGAGAGTTCGTTGGCACCGCGATCGATATCGATGAGGCCGGGCGTCTCATTGTGCGCGGCGATGACGGTGAGGATCTTGCTGTCGCGGCTGGCGACATCACGCATCTGCGGCGCGAAGACGGCAGCCTCGGCTAGGACGACACGACGAGGGCTGCCACGCATTTTTCGCAGGCACACGGCACACTATCCGGCATGGGATATCCGGAAGACGCGCTCGCTGGTGATGAAGAACTGATCATTCACCGGCACCCGCATTGGAAAATGCTGATCGCACCGGCGGTGACGTTTGTGGTGGTCACTGCTCTCGCGGGTTTTGGTCTCGGCCTTGTGCAGCGCGAAGTGCAGGGGGACGGGTTTATGTGGGCCGCGGTGGCGATCATCGTGGTGTGGTTGGCGCTCGTGGTGTGGCGGTGTGTGCCGCCGCTGCTGACGTGGAAGTTCACGCACTTCATCGTTACGGACCGGCGGGTGCTGGTGCGTGAAGGCATCATCACCCACTCGGGTATCGACATCCCGGTCTCGCGGATCAGCAACGTTCAGTTTCAGCATGGGCTCATTGACCGGATCTTGCGTACCGGCACGTTGATCATCGTGGCGTCGTCCGATGACCCGCTGAAATTCAATGACATCCCGAATGTCCAAAAAGTCCATGCGCTGCTGTATCACCAGGTTTTCGACGCCACCGATGTGCGCGGTGAGCGCTGGAATGAACGCGACGGCCGGGACCGTGACGGCCAGCGTTCCCTGTGACACTCTGTGTCAGTGACCGCCGTATTACTTGCTGAGGACGATGAAGCCATCGCCGCCCCGCTCTCGCGTGCGCTGGGACGGGAAGGCTACGACGTCACTGTCGCGCCCACCGGCCCCAGTGCCCTGGAGCAGGCGCTCGATGGGTCCTACGATCTTCTGATTCTCGATTTGGGCCTGCCGGGCATGGATGGGCTTGAGGTGTGCCGTCAGGTGCGGGCGCAGGGCTCTGATGTGGCGGTGCTGATGTTGACGGCGCGCACCGATGAGGTCGATTTCGTTGTCGGTCTCGATGCCGGTGCCGATGACTATGTTGGTAAACCGTTCCGTTTGGCGGAGCTGATGGCGCGCGTGCGAGCCCTGCTTCGGCGACGCGGCGGCGGTTCCGACGACTCGGTACTTGAGGTCGGCGATATTCGCTGGGAGCCAGCTGCGCGCCGGGTTCTGGTCGCAGGCTCTGAGGTGACTTTGGCGAACAAAGAGTACGAACTGCTGCGGGTACTCCTCGAACATGCCGGTCAGGTTGTCTCTCGGGACGTGATCCTGCACGAAGTGTGGGGTGATGTGGACCTGCGCGGTTCCAAGACGCTCGATATGCACATGTCGTGGCTGCGACGAAAGATCGGCGACGAGGGATCCGTGTCAGAGCGCCGCATCGCGACTGTCCGCGGAGTAGGTTTCCGACTTAACGCAGATTAGAAACCTAACTTCTCCTAGGGCACGGGGTCTGGCATGCGTCGTCGTATTCTCCAGTCGATTCTTGGGGTGGTCATCCTCATTGGCATCGTGCTGGGTGCGCCGCTGATTTACACCGCGTGGCTGTGGGTCGAGGACATCACACGCAATGATCTGCAGGCGCGTCTTGAGCGGATGGCGTCTGAGGTCGTCGATCAAGAGGGCGTCAACGGGGTCGTTGAGGGCGAACTTGATACGACGGCGCTGCGGTTCCTCACTCCCGGTGACGGGCATCTGGTCGTCATCTATCCGTCGACGACTGATCCTGCTGCGCGCGCGGATATCGGGCAGGAACTTGTTTCCGCCCCGATCGTCGAATCGTTGGCGATGGGTACGTCTGGGTCTTTGCGGCTGGAAGTGCCGTCGGAGCCGATGCGTACCCAACAGCGGCAAGCTGTTCTCGCGGTGACTCTCGTTGTTCTTGCGTCGATGGCGGCGGGTACGGCGGTGGCGATTTTGACGGCGCGCAGGCTCTCTGACCCCCTGCTTGATGTTGCTGAGCGTGCGGCCCGGTTGGCCGCTGGCGATTTCCGTCCCGATCCGCGTCGGCATGGGATTGCTGAGCTGGACCGGGTGTCGGACGTGTTGGATTCGGCCACTGTCGAAATTTCGGGGCGTTTGCAGCGCGAGCGGGTCCTCGTCGGTGATGTGTCGCATCAACTGCGGTCTCGATTGACCGCGATTCGTTTGCGTCTGGACGAACTCTCCGTGCACCCCGACCCGGATGTGGTGCTCGAAGCTAACGAGGCGATGGCGCAGGTGGACCGGTTGACGACAGCTATCGACGAACTGGTGCAATCGTCCCGGTACACCTCAAGTGCGGTGCCGCTGGTTGTGGTCGATGAACTCGACGGGGTGATCGAAGAGTGGCAGGGCCCGTACCGCGATGCCGGACGCATCCTGGTGCTGCGCGGCGATAGCGATCTCATCGCGTCCGCGACAGGTTCGCGGTTGCGCGAATCAGTGGCTGTACTCGTCGACAACGCGCTCGTGCATGGCGGCGGCACCTGTGTGGTCTCGGTGCGGCTGATTCAGGGCGTCACCCGCGACGGCGCGCAGCGCGAGTCCACGGTGTGCGTGGAGGTCTCCGACGAGGGGACCGGGGTGAGCAATGATCTTGCTCCCCACATTTTTGACCGAGGTTTTTCAGGTGCTGGATCGACCGGTGTGGGGTTGGCGCTCGCGCGCGCACTCATTGAGGCGGACGGTGGCCGTCTGGAGTTGCAGCGACGCCGTCCCGCGCTGTTCGCGATCTTCCTGCCCACACCGCGCGATACGCCGCCCACCTACGAGCGTGAACCCCGCTAGTAAGGCTCGACGACGGTTAGGCCGGATCGAGTTCGTCGCGCACGAGGGGCTTGAGCGGGCCCGGATCTAGTGGGTTGCTCGGATCCAGCGGTGCGGGATCGGGCACCTCCGACTCAAGCACCTCTGACGTGAGTGGGCTGACGCCATTGCCGGTGGGCTGTGTGTCGCCGCCGCTGACCACGTGCGTTTCGACGACGCTCCCGTTCTCTTCCGGGAACACGTAGCGGCGGAACGCCCAGAATCGGAAGCCCATCTGCAGCAGGTTGCCGATGATGTAGGCGCTTACGAAGTCAGCGATGTTCTCCGTCGTCAAACTGACTTCGGGTACCCGCAGGTTGAAGACGT
>JAAYXN010000338.1 GCA_012515885.1 Rhodococcus sp. (in: high G+C Gram-positive bacteria) | reverse complement strand
CGCTGGGCGGCTACGTCGCTGAGTCGGAGGCAGCGCGTATTTGCAGCAGCCTCGGCCTGCCGGATCGAGTGCTGGCTCAACCGCTGCGCACGCTCTCCGGTGGTCAGCGTCGCCGCGTCGAACTTGCTCGCATCCTGTTCGCTGCGTCCGACGGCAGCGGCGGAAAATCAAACACCACGCTGCTCCTCGACGAGCCCACGAACCACCTTGATGCGGACTCAATTACGTGGCTGCGCGGCTTCCTTCAGAACCACGACGGCGGTCTCATCGTGATCAGCCACGACGTCGATCTTCTTGCTGATGTCGTCAACAAGGTGTGGTTTCTCGACGCGGTTCGCGGCGAAGCCGACATCTACAACATGGGTTGGAAGAAGTACCTCGACGCCCGCGCGACCGACGAGCAGCGCCGTAAGCGTGAACGCGCCAACGCCGAAAAGAAGGCCAGTGCGCTGCGGACCCAGGCAGCCAAGTTGGGCGCCAAGGCTACGAAAGCCACTGCCGCGCAAAATATGGCGAAGCGAGCGGAGAAACTACTCAGCGACCTCGATGACATTCGCGTTGCCGACAAGACCGCGAAGATCCGTTTCCCCACGCCCGCTGCCTGCGGCAAGACGCCCCTGATGGCCAAAGAACTCACCAAGGTCTACGGCTCACTTGAGATTTTCACCGGTGTGGACCTCGCCATCGACCGCGGGTCACGCGTGGTCATTCTCGGCCTCAACGGCGCCGGTAAAACGACGCTCTTGCGACTCCTCGCGGGCGTCGAGACACCTGATCTCGGTGAACTGGTGCCTGGCCACGGACTCAAGGTGGGCTACTTCGCGCAGGAACACGACACCATCGATGACGAAGCGAGCGTGTGGGAAAACATCCGCCACGCGGCGCCTGACGCGGGGGAGCAGGATCTACGCGGGCTGCTAGGTGCCTTCATGTTTACCGGCCCACAGCTCGAACAGCCGGCAGGGACGCTGTCCGGTGGTGAAAAGACCCGTCTCGCTCTTGCCGGGCTGGTGTCGTCGGCGGCAAACGTTCTACTACTCGATGAGCCAACGAACAACCTCGACCCGATTTCACGTGAGCAGGTCCTTGACGCACTGCGCAGCTATGAGGGCGCCGTTGTTCTTGTGACTCACGATCCTGGTGCCGCTGAGGCGCTTAACCCGGAGCGGGTCATCATGCTCCCGGACGGCACTGAGGATCACTGGTCACAGGACTACCTGGAGCTCATTCAGCTCGCCTAACCCGCGCCCTGCTGTGTGCGGTGTGGGCACAGGTCAGGTGAGGCCGCTGAGATCGCGGATGACTGTGTGGTTGCGGTCGGCACACGAGCCGAGCGTGTACTCAGGCAGGAATGTCAGGGCAGCGAAGCGCGAGCGCCGCGTCCAGGCCAAAGCATCCTCCGACGACGTGCGGTGGAAATTGACCTGGTAACCGCCGCTATAAAGGTGAATCAGCGTGTAGCCGCCGGGATACCCCGCCGCGCTACCCGTTTCGAGGTAGTGCACACGCGCGCCGGTGTCACCGCGCGTCACCCGAGCCCGATGCGTATGGCCAGCAAGCATGAGGAAGACGCCGGGATTGGCAGCATGCAGTTGTTGGAGGCGCTGCCGATCAGGCTCGGCCAGAATGAATCCCGGACCACCCAGGTTGGTCAGCGCGGCCTCCCTGGTCACCGGGTGGTGCGCGAGCATCAACGTTGGCCGGGTGGGATCCTCTGCCAACGTCCGCTCGATTTCAGTGAACTGACTCTCGGCGATAACACCACCCGAATTATCGAGATGCGTGGAGTCAACGCCAACAATGCGCAGGGCACCAATATCTTTGGTCCACGCGGTTTGGAAGGGAACAAACGCGTCACCAAACGGATCGAAGTGCTCGGTATCGGGGATGGGGGAAGCCGAGTCATACCCGGCATCGGGATCTGAGGCGACGGTGTGCGGACGGTCATGGTTGCCGCGGGTCACGCTGTAGTCGCGGCCAAGCTGGCCGTACTCGGAAAGGATCTGCGTGGTGCGGCGAACTTCAGCAGGACGAGCCTCGCTAGTGAGGTCACCGTTGATGACGAGATGACGGACGTCGAGGCCGCGGATCTCGCGCAGCGCCGCGGAAAGCATGACTTCAGGAAACGGCGTCAGGCCCGGTTCCTGCTCGATAGCAGGCGGAAAGTCCCCGATCAGCAGCCCATGCTTATCCTCGCCGACGTGTGTGTCGTTGAGTACAGCAATGGTTCCGAAGAACGTGCCGGGCGG
>JAAYXN010000337.1 GCA_012515885.1 Rhodococcus sp. (in: high G+C Gram-positive bacteria) | reverse complement strand
GAGTGTCCCAACGCGGACTTGGGTGCATATACGGCGGCGTGGTTGCCGACCGCTGCGCCAATAGCCTTTGCCTCAGCGGTGTCGCCGATGGGGGTGGCTGTGGCGTGTGCGTTGACGTGGCTGATGTCGGCCTTGGTAAGGCCGGCGATCTCAATTGCCTTGGTCATAGCGCGTGCTGCACCGGTACCTGCTGGGTCGGGTGCCACGATGTGGAACCCGTCAGAGGTGATACCGGCACCGAGCAGACGTGCGTGAATCGTCGCTCCGCGAGCCTTAGCGTGCTCTTCGGTCTCAATGACCATCAGGGCACCGGCCTCGCCGAAGACGAATCCGTCACGATCCTTGTCGAACGGACGTGACGCTGCCTGCGGGTCGTCGTTGCGGGTGCTGAGCGCACGCAACATCGAGAAGCTGGCAATCGACACAGAGTCGAGGTAGCCCTCAACACCGCCGGTGACGACGATGTCAGCATCACCCATAGCGATCATGCGGAACGCATGGGCGATAGCTTCCGAACCCGACGAGCATGCCGACACGGGGGTGATGACACCGGCGCGAGCGCCGAGTTCAAGCCCCACTGTGGCTGCTGGACCGTTCGGCATCACCATCTGCACCGTGTACGGCGATACCTTGCGGTAGCCGCCGCCACGCATCTTGTCGACGGCGTCCACGAGGGCTTCGCCGCCACCAAGTCCGGTGCCGATGACAACACCGAGACGATCCTTGTCGACCTCAGGAGAGCCCGCGTTCGCCCAGACCTCACGGCCGAGGACGAGCGCGAGACGCTCCACGAAGCTCATACGACGGATTTCGACACGCGTTAGTGCGTCGTCCGGAGACGTTTTAAGCTTGCCGCCGATCTTGACCGGCAGATCGTACTCTTCGATAAAAGAGTCAGTGAGGCGAGTAATACCGCTTTCGCCTGCGAGTAGACCCTTCCACGTGCCATCCACATCACCAGCGATCGCGTTGGATGTCGCAAGCGACGTCACAACGATGTTGGGGAACTTCCCGTTGCGGGGCGAGGCGGAAGTCACGGCGTCGCTCACGCGTCCTTGTCGGCTTCGAGCTTTGCCTTCACAGCGTCAGCGGTAGCGCCACCCTCAGCCTCAAGCTTCTGGATGTAGGAAACAGCGTCACCGACGGTGCGCAGGCTCGCGAGGTCCTCGTCGGGGATCTTCACGCCGTACTTGTCCTCGGTCTGGACTGCGATCTCGACCATGGACAGCGAGTCGATGTCGAGGTCATCGATGAAGGACTTCTCGACGGTCACCTCGGAGGGCTCGATGCCGGTAACTTCCTCGATGATCGCTCCGAGCTCGGCAACGATTTCGTCCTGGGTGAGTGCCACGGAGTGGCTCCCTTCTGCTTCGATTTTTCAGGTGGAACAGAACGCGTCCTGGGGTTGGACGCGTCTGCGGGCCCTACGTGCACCCCGGTTGGGGTGCGCGCAGCAAACTAGCTAACTTTTCCAAGTTCGGCTAGTGCGGAGATATCTCCGGGGGTCTTGAGTGCCAGCGTCGGTGTGCCGCGCATTTCGCGTTTGGCGATGCCGACTAGGGTGCCTGCTGGTGGCAGTTCGGCGATGCCGTCAACGTTGGCTTCGCGCAGGGTTGCGGTGCACAGGTCCCAACGTACGGGCCGGGTGACCTGTGCGGCCAATTTGCTGAGTGCGTCGGCGCCGGAGGCGACGGGCTTGCCGTCCGAGTTGGAGAGCAGGGTGCGGGTGGGTTCGTTCGGGGTGATCTTGGCGGCGGCCTCGGCGACAGCGTCTTGAGCAGGTGCCATGTAGCGGGTGTGGAAGGCGCCAGCAACGGGCAGGGCGCGGACGCGGGCCTTTTCGGGCGGGTTGGCGGCCAG
>JAAYXN010000336.1 GCA_012515885.1 Rhodococcus sp. (in: high G+C Gram-positive bacteria) | reverse complement strand
TGTCCCGCAGCAAGTTTCGTTTCCAGCGCCATGACGGTATCCGCGCTGTAGTCGAGGTTCGCCAGGCCAAACATGCGGCCCAGATGTGCCACGTACTTTTCCCGCGTCTCGGCGTATTCGTCGTCGCGGTAGTACGACTCGTCCGGAAGTCCCAGGCCCGACTGGGTGAAGTAGGCAAGGTAGCGCGAGGAGTCTTTGGCGTCAGTGTTGACGTACATCGCTACCGCTCCGCCGACGCCGGTGCGCTCAAGCCGTGCGAGGGTAGCCGCGAGAGCTACCTTGTCGGCGGCGTCGGCAATCTCGGCGAGTTCGCTGGCGATGGGCGTCAGGCCTGCGGCTTCGACATCGTCTGCGGCCATGAAGCTGGCGTAGATGTCGCCGACACGATGAGCATCGGTTCCTTCGGGTGGGGAGGACTCAGCAGATTCGATGATGATGTTTTTGACGTCTTCTTCGGCTTTGTCGTAGAGGTGACGGAAGGCGCCGTCGACAGCCCGATCAGCCGGGATCGTGTATTCAGTCAGCCACTGGCCGTTGACGTGCTCAAACAGGTCATCTTGCGGGCGAGTGTTGCCATCAACATGGGACAGGTCGATTCCGGATTTCGTCGTCATCCCTCCATCCTTACACCGGATGCTGTTTGTTGCCGGTGGTCGCCTCTACGCAGGGCTTCCTCCCCAATTTGCAGTGACCTTGCCGCGCCACTTCAAGTGTCTTACACTTTATAGGTGGCGATCGTCATACTCCCGTCAGCCCTATGGCACAGCGTGACGTCGGAGGAAATTCGGGAAGTGATCGAGTACCCACTTGTAAGGTATCGAGGTACTTCACGTCGGTTTCCAGGCTCGGTGATCTATCGATACATCGGGAAGCCGAATGTGGTGGTTGAGTTGCTTGGTGAAGTCGATGGGGACGATGTCATTGTCGTTCATGCAATGGTTCTCACCGCGAATGTGGCCGAAGAATGTTTCCAGCATTCCGGAGGGACGCATGATTACCGCAGTCAAGTCACCGCTGGACGGAAATACCTCGGTCCGGGTGAGAGGTGAGCAGGCATGAAGCGCAGTACATCCGAATATGAAGACATGGCCCGGGCGGAGATGGAAGGGACACTCGACTTCGAGCCGCTCGGTCCTGTTGAAGAGTTGGCGATGGGGCGTCCACGTGATGGCGGGCGCGGCAATAGCCCGACCCGCACTGTCCGTTTCCCCGAACCGCTACTAAATCGACTAGAGCAACTCGCACAAGCTCAAAATGTCAGCACCAGCGTGCTTATTCGCCGCGCCACGATCGAGTACCTCGAACGCAACAGTTCAGGCGCGCAATAGCCTCTAGTTCTCGACCGCTACGCGCTGACGTCAACCACGTCGCATAGAGATTTGTGTCCTCCCACCCGATATGACGGGTGGGAGGACACGAAAAGGGGTGCGACGTGGAGGGTGGGTGCTTATTCTCCGATCCGCTTGTGCATTTCCCACACCAGCACCTCAGCGCCGTCGGCGGAGGTGAGGCGTTGGCCACCGGAATGGGTGAGGCGGACGGCGTCACCGGTTTCGAGGACGTCAACGCCCTCAAGTTCGGCACGTCCCTCCGCGACAAAAAGATGCAGATACGGTGCCTCAGGCAGGGTCACTTCGCTGCCGGGACGCAACCTCGCCACATGCAGACCGGCAGAAGAATTATTGATGCGGATCGCAGCGTGATCACGATGCTCCGGGATACCTGACGCGATAGGAACCAGGCCGCCTTTCAGCAGCTCATCCTGGATTTCGCGCTGCTCGTAGCCGGGATCGAGGCGGCTCTCATCCGGCACCACCCACATTTGGATGAACCGCACAGGTTCGCGATGCTCGTTGCCGCCCAGACGCCAGCTGTCGTTCTTTTCCGAATGCAGAATGCCCCGGCCAGCACTCATGCGCTGCGCGAGACCGGGGTAAATGATGCCGGAATGGCCCATCGAATCCTGGTGCACCAGCGAACCTCGCATCACCCATGTGATGATCTCCATGTCCTTATGTGGATGCGTATCGAAGCCTTGACCAGGCAGAACGGTGTCGTCGTTGTTGACCAGAAGCAGGCCGTGATGGGTGTTGTCCGGGTCGTAGTGCTGACCGAAGGAAAACGAGTGGCGCGAATTGAGCCAGTCGATGCGGGTCGAGAGCCGGTCACCGGCACGGTGGACGTAGACGCGCGGGATAGCGGGAGTGGTCACGGCGGCCTCCTTCGATACTGCTTCGGTCCAGCTTACGAGGTTGCGGGCCTCGTCCGGGAGGCGGTTCAGATGTCGATCCGGCAACGGAAAAATGCCGGTCACCTGCGGGGAGTGGGTACGGTCGTACGACTTGATGCCCGCAGGCTAGCGTGAATGCAATGAGTGAACTAGTCGAGAGTGACGCAGTCCACGGCTACCTGCATCGCCCCGACGGTGACGCGGTGGCGGCGTTGGCGTTCACGCATGGGGCGGGTGGGAACGTCGAATCGCGGCTGCTTGTGGCGTTGGCGGACGAGTTGTCGACGCGCGGCGTCGCGGTGCTCCGCTACACCTTGCCGTATCGGCGGCGCCGCGAAGCTGGTCCACCGCAGCCCTCGCGTGCCGCGGAAGATCGTGAGGGTATTGCCGCCGCGATCGAAGCGTTGCGTTCACTCGTTCCGAACTGCCCCATCTTGGCTGGTGGCCAATCGTATGGCGGTCGGCAAACGTCAATGCTGTTGGCAGAGAACACTTCTCTCGTAGACGGGCTTGTTCTCACGTCGTATCCGCTGCACCCACCTGGTAAGCCGGAGAAGCTGCGCACCGAACATCTGCCGCAACTGATAGTTCCCACCATCATCGTCCATGGATCGAAAGACACGTTTGCGACGACAGGCGAGATCACAGCCGCGTGTGCACTGATTCCGGCGTCGACGACGCTCGTAGAGATCGACAAGGGTCGTCACGATTTATCGCCTGACAAGTTCGCTGTGGTGACGCCGACGGCGGACGCGGTGGAACAGTTGATCATGCAGGTAACGGCTAACCGGGGTAATAGGTAACCACTGTGCTCGGTATCGTCGGGCCATGACGCACGACGCTGTGGCTGCGCCCACGTGGTTCACGACCGCTTTGGCTGCGCCGGTGGAGACGGGACGTGTCGCGGTTGGCGGCGCGTCCATTCATTTCCGAGCGTGGGGTCCTGTGGACGCGCCGGGAATCGTGCTGGTTCACGGCGGGGCGGCGCATAGTCGCTGGTGGGACCACATTGGTCCGCAGTTAGCTGACGGGCGCCGCGTCGTCGCGGTGGATCTCAGCGGTCACGGCGACAGCGACCATCGTGATGGTTATTCGCTGGAACAGTGGGCCGAAGAGGCGCTCGCCGCCGCTCACGCTGCCCGGATCAGCGGGCGCCCGATTTTCGTGGGCCACAGTATGGGCGGCATGGTGACTTTTGTGGCTGCGCGCCTGTTTGGCGGCGAGCTTGATGGCGTCGTCATCATCGATTCGCCGGTGTATGCGCGCAGCCCTGAGGAGGAAGCGGCGCGCGCCGAGCGGGTGTTTGGGCCACCCAAGATTTATCCCAGTAGGGAAGTGGCTCTGGAACGTTTCCGGTTTGTGCCGCCCCAAGACGACGTCTTGCCCTATGTCCGCGACCATATTGCGGAGCATTCGATGAAGCCCGTTGATGATGGTTGGGTGTGGAAGTTCGACGCGTCGTTGATGGCGCGGCGCGGCAGCGAACATTTAGGTGCCGATGACGCCCAGTGCCGGATCGCGTTTTTTCGGGCGGGGCGCAGCATTTTGTCTGATGATTCGGTGGCGGACATGCGGCAACGGTTTGGGCCGGGAGCGATTTTCGCGGAGATCCCCGAAGCGGGCCACCACGTCATGATTGATCAACCACTGGCATTGGTGACGGCCATCAGTACAGCCGTCGCAGCGTGGGACGCCGAAGACCGGGTGGCGGGTCTGCTTTAGCGCCCGACGGCCCGCACTGCGTCGATGAACTGCTCGATGAGCGCGGAATCTTTGACGCCCCGCGTGGATTCGACGCCGCTGGAGACGTCCACACCTGCGGCGCCGGTAGCAGCGAGAGCATCGGCAACATTGTGGAGGTCGAGGCCGCCCGCGAGAATCCACTCCCCAGTAGGTGCGGTGATCGACGACCAATCCCACGTGTCGCCGCTACCAGCCACCGTGCCGTCGACGAGGAGACGGTCGGCACCAAATGTTCCCGTCGTATCGCCCGCGACGATCGCGCGGATGACCGTCAGCCCCGCATCGCGGAGTTGCTGGACGTGTTCGGGCCCGGTGAGGTCGTGGACCTGGACGGTGCGCAGTCCGGTGCGTTTGGCGATGTCGAGGATTTCTTCGGTCGGGTTGCCTTTGAACACCCCGATCGGTTCGGTCGCTTTGCCGCTGTCGATGATGCGCTGGATGAGGGGCGCGGCGTCGTCGGCATCGATGTGGCGGACGCTGTCGGCGAAAACGAAACCGATGGCGTCGACGCCCCGTCCCAGGGCGGCATCGACTGATTCGGCATTGCGTAATCCGCAGACCTTGATAAACGTCACCCAGCCAGTCTACGGACCACAAAAATTAGTGATTAGCGTGTACGTGGGAACCTAGGGTTCTGCCCGCTCCTCAGAGGCTGGCGAGGAAAGGTTCGACAGAAGCAAGAACTTCCTTGGTTGCGGCAATGGTCGTCGAATGATCGTGGCCAGCAATCACCACCGACGACGCATCCGGAATGGTGGCAGCGAGATGCTTCGCGTCATCGACGCGGTGTGTGTCCTCAGAGCCGACAAACACCAGCGTGGGTGCCGTGATCTGGGCGAGCTTCTCGTCCGGCAACGACGACTCGACGTCCGCGCGGCGCATATAGGCAGCCATCGCGAGCGGGTCATTAGCCATGAACGCTGTCCGGGTAGCCGGATCGATCGGCCACGACCGGGCCTCGTTCCACCGGTCAAGGAAACCCTCGATGCCTTCGTTTTCCAGGGCGTCGATAGCGCCCGGGAAATACAGTTTGTCGAACGTTCCCTTGCGAGATCGGCTACTGGCACCGCCCACAATCAGCCCCGACACGCGCGCGGGATGAGCCATCGCCAGACCCATCGCGACGAACCCGCCGAAGGAATAGCCGAGCACCCGCGTCCGGCTGATCTTCAGTTCGTCAAGCACAGCGATGAGGTCGCCGATGACGAGATCCAGCGAATAGCCGTCAACGGTGTGCGGTTTTCCGCTGCGTCCGTGGCCGCGCAGGTCCACCAAGATCAGCCGGTAGTGATCACGTAGCGCGGCGGTGTACCCGAAGCCCCGCCAGATTGCGCGCGAGAGCGCACTGCCGTGAAGCAGCAGGAGCGGCGGGCCGTCCCCGACGACGTCGTAGGCAATGCGGGTTCCGTCTACCGGGTTTTCAATCTCAGGCACCCCGCTATTGTGGCGCACCCGCTGGGCTACCGCTGTTCCACGACCTGTCACGGACCGCAGCGACGTCAAAGTTGTGTTATTTCAAGCCTTTCCGCTGTCAGTGTCCACTGCGCCGTGAGGTCAAGATCATCGAGGAAACGCTGATCGTGGCTGACGACGATCAGTGCACCCTGATAGTCAGCGAGAGCGGAGCGCAAATGCTCCAAACTCGCCATATCAAGGTTGTTCGTCGGTTCGTCCAAGATGAGCAAACCCGGCGCGGGTTCAGCCAGCAGCACCGCCGCCAAAGCAGCACGCAGCCGCTCCCCGCCAGAAAGCGCATGCACAGGCGTATCAGCATCGGCGCCGCGAAACAGAAAACGGGCGAGACGTCCGCGGACCTGCTCCGTCATCGCGTGTGGAGCTGCCGCCGCCACGTTCTCGGCGACGGATGCATCTTCATCAAAAATGTTGAGCCGCTGCGGCAATACCCGAAACGGGACGCGTGGCCCCGACGCCACAATGGCGTCCAACAACGTGGATTTTCCTACTCCGTTGGGCCCGACGAGGGAAATGCGTTCGGGCCCAGCGACTTCCATCTGCACTGTTTGGCCGGTGCGCAGCGTGGTTTCTGGTAGTTCAAGTACGACCTGACCGGCATGGACCGCGGTCTCGGGTAGGTCGATTCGGATTTCCCGGTCTTCGCGCACCGCCGCTTGAGCACGTTCCAATTCCGACTGTGCGTCTTCGACTTTCGCGACGTGGTTGCCGCGTAGCTTGCCCGCTGAAACTTGCGCTGCTCGTTTGCGCGCACCCATCACAATCTTCGGTTCACGTTTGTTGTCCTGCATTTTCTGTCCGTATCGGCCGCGGCGATCGAGCTTGGTGCGGGCCGCGATGAGTTCACGCTTCTGTTTCTGCATGTCGCTGCGTGCGTCCCGGATGGCGGCGTGAGCGGCTTGCTGTTCCGCGTCCACGACCTCGCGGTAGTGCGTGTAGTTGCCGCCGTAGCGACGGATAGTTCCGTCCCGGACCTCCGCGATGGCATCCATGGTGTCCAGAAGTTCACGATCGTGGCTGACGACGATCGTTGTTCCCGAAAACTGTTGTAGCGCGGCATATAAGCGTTTGCGTGCAGCCAGGTCGAGATTGTTGGTGGGTTCGTCGAGCAGCAGCACGTCAGGATTTTTCAGGAGCTGCGCGGTGAGCCCAAGCAGCACCGTCTCGCCGCCGGAGAGTTCCCCAACCGGACGGTCAAGGGCCTCGATATCAGGAACGATCGCCGCTAGACCGAGACGGTGCAGCAACGACAGTGCCTGTTCCTCGACGTCCCAGCGCCCGGCAAGACTCTCAAAATCGGCATCGGTGCCCGCACCGGTTTCCACGCGACGCAACGCTGCCCGAATTGCTGCGATACCCAGAACGCTCTCCACCGACACGTCGGTATCGAGCGTGATGTCTTGAGCCAAATACGCAGAGGATCCCGTCGTGGTTACCGAGCCCTGATCGGGGATCAACTGGCCGGCGATGACCCGCAGCAGTGTGGACTTCCCGGACCCATTGAGGCCGACGACGCCCGTGCGTCCGGCGTTAAACGCGGCATCAAGGTCACGGAATACAGGGGTGCCATCTGCCCAGGACAGCGAAAGATTAGATAGGGCGACGCCAGAATTGGCCATGCGTTACCTCCAGAGGTGCGAATGAATACGCGTGAATCACCTCTGAAAGAGCAATGACTTGCCTTCCTCGTCAGCAATAACTTTCGGCTATCAGGCTACGGATCGTTCACGGCGGCGTGCAACTGGTTTATCGGCTGCTGCCCGATGTGATAGTCGTCAGGCATCATCGGAAAGATGCGTATCCCTCAACGCTTCACCGCACTCGTTGTCGCCACGCTTGTCGGGGTTGGTCTTGTCGCGGCGTGTAGTTCGCCGGTCGATCAGATGCGGTCGGCTGCCGAAGAGTTCGCGTCAGCACTGGAAGGCGGTGATGTGTCTGCGGCAGCCGCGCTCACCAGTGATCCGTCGGTCGCGACCAGCACCCTCACCGCAGTGTTCGACGGGTTGGGGTCATTCGACCGCGACGTCACCGTCACCGATGTGCAGGAAACCGATGGTTCCGGGACGGTGTTGCTGGATGTGTCCTGGCGTTTCGGTGACGACAAGACCTGGCAGTACACCACCGATGCATCCATGACCGAAGTGGACGGCGAGTGGAAGTGGGAATTCACCCCGGCGTCAGTGATTCCGCAGATGACGGCGAACCAGACGGTGCGCTACACCCCGACTTCGCCACCGGGCCCCGATATTTTGACCACCTCCGGCACCCCACTCATGCAGGAGCAGCCGGTGACCGTCGTCAATATGACTGACGACGTCGATACCGCGGCGCTCGCTGGCCTGCTGTCTCCGATCGCGCCCACCATCACGGCGCAGTCGCTGGCCACCGCGCTGGCGGACGCATTCGGGGGCCCGGTCACCGCGATCACATTGCGGGCGGATGATTTCGAGCCGATCTCTGGCCAGTTGCAGGCAATGGATGGGGTGACGCTGTCCGAGCAGCGCCGTCTGCTTGCGCTCGACCGTGAACTGGCCTCGCCGGTGTTCGGTGACCTGGTTGCGCTGTGGCAGGACAAGCAGGATGCGGCCACCGGATGGGCTGTGCAACTGGTCGATTCGGACGGCACCGCAACCACGGTGGCCGGTCAAGACGGGACCGCCGCCAGCGATATCCCTACTACCATTGATCTCACCCTGCAGTACGCGGCCGAAGCCGCGCTCGCGGACGTCCCGAAGCAGGCGGCGATCGTCGCGATACGGCCATCGACGGGGGACCTCGTTGCGGTGGCTCAAAACGAGGCCGCCGACAGGCAGGGGCCGATCGCGCTGACCGGGCTGTATCCACCCGGATCGACCTTCAAGACGGTCACCACGTCCGCGGCGCTCCAAGAAGGCGACGTCACCCCGGATTCGATGGTGGCGTGCCCGGGTACCGAGAACATTGAGGGACGTCAAATCCCCAACGACGACAACTTTGACCTGGGCACTGTGCCGCTACACACGGCGTTTGCTCGTTCCTGCAACACAACGATGGGACGACTCGCTGTCGGGTTGGAGCCGGACGCATTGACCGAGGCCGCGCTGCAATTCGGGTTGGGTGTCGACTACACGAGCGAAGGAATGACGACGGTCACCGGCAGCGTCCCGCCGTCGGATAGTTCGGCGGCGCGTGTGGAAGCAGCGATTGGTCAGGGCACGGTGACGGCGTCGCCATTCGGCATGGCTTTGGTTGCCGCCTCGATCGCCCGCGGGTCAGCACCGACCCCCACTCTCGTGCGGGGCGAACAGGTCACTGCGGACCCGCAGCCCACACCGCCACCGGGGGAGGTTGCCGAACAGTTGCGGAGTATGATGCGTGAGGTGGTTACGGAGGGGACAGCTACAGCTCTTCTGCACATTCCCGGGCTCATGGGTAAGACGGGAACGGCAGAAACTGGAACTGGCTCTGCGCACGGATGGTTCATCGGCATCAAAGGCGACTTAGCTTTCGCAGTCTTTGTTGCTGAGGCCGGTAGTTCCGCGCCTGCCGTGCAGACAGCGGGGCGTTTTCTGGACTAACTCGCGGGCCAAGCCACCAGAGAGACTGAAGAATCCGGTCCGGAATAAGTTTGTGGCTCAACCGTAATGTGGTCACCGTGTCGTGGGAGTCAATCGAAGATCATGATTGTTGGCATGGCCCTGAGCATCCGGACGCGACGCCGTAGCTGCGTCATGGCCATTGTGGCTATCGGGATTGCGCTCGTCGTTGTTTTGGCATCGTGCGTAGGCACCAAGGAGCCCGCGTCGGCCCGCTCCGTTGTTGATGACTACGTGGCGGCGCTCAACGATGACGACCTGGAGGCTGCGGCCGAGACGACGTCGTATCCCAATGCTGCGAAAGACACGTTGGAGCAGGTGTGGGAGGGCCTTTCCCCTGGCGAAGCGACGTTCCGAGTCACCCAGTTTATGGAGCTGGGCGCCACGTCGAGTTACTTCACGCTGTCGGCGCTGTGGAACTTCGGTGAGGACCGCGACTGGACGTACCAGGTGCAGGGCTCGGTCCGGAAACTCTCTGTGGGATGGCGGATTTCTTGGGATCCGGAAGTTGTGGCGCCGATGCTCGGCGACGGCAGCGTCCTCAAGTTCGACCGCAGCTACACCGGCATTCCCGTGGTCCTCGATCACCACGGCGGCGTGATGATGACCGAGCAGACGATTAACTCGATCGTCCTCGATCCCAGTCAAATGCCTGATCCGGTGGATACGACAAACCGTCTCGCTGAGGCGATCGCCCCGGTTGCCCCGCTGATCACTGGCGAGTCGATGCGCGCCGACATGGAGAAGAACCCTGGTGAAAAGGTCACCGCAGTGCGTTTGCGTGATGGGGACTTCGCGTACCTGGAAAGCCGATTCCAGATCCCGGGTGTCGTGGTGGAGAAAGAGCCCACGTTGATCATGTCG
>JAAYXN010000335.1 GCA_012515885.1 Rhodococcus sp. (in: high G+C Gram-positive bacteria) | reverse complement strand
CGGGTGCGAGAAGGTTCGGACTGTGGACAGACAGTTCGGCACGAGACACCGAGGGCTCCCTTGGGTGGAGGGATGTACGGGGGGCAACCGCAGTCTACTTGCGTTTACGTGAGTAGTTCAGTTGCGTTCATGCAAACGGTTGATTGAACGGCGACAACAGGCATCGAGAGTGAGCGGTCACACACCGCGCACTACTGGGAGCCATCGTGCGATCTCGCCGGATCTGCTGCCGGACGCGGTAACGGTTCCGGCGTCCAACGCATCCTCGAACTGGGTAAACCCGGTGGCGAGCTGTAGCCAGGTGCGTGGATCGGTTTCGACAATATTGGGCGGGGTGCCGCGTGTGTGGCGCGGTCCTTCAATGCACTGGACGGCGACGAAAGGTGGCACGCGAACTTCCACGCTGGCGCCCGGAGCAATGTTTTCGAGGGTGCGGGCGCTGAGGCGCACAGCAGCGGCCAGTTCGCTGCGTGAAGGTGCGATGTCGGTTTCACCGCGCAGCCACGGGGTCACGGCCACTACCGCGGCGCGCAGTTCAGCGGGGTCGATGGCGCGACGCGGTGGCATGAAAACAATCTACTCACGCGGGGCGTCACCGCTCAGGCTGGTGTTGGCGGCGTGAGCTTTCGCGGCCACCGTGAGGGCGGCACCGCTGCCGTTGATCGCCAGATGCAGCAGGATCGGTGCGACGACGCTGCCGGTGGCTGCCCGCAACCCGTCGAAGAGCGCCGAGGAGGCCCCAGTGAGGGCAACGGTCCCGGGGACCGAATCACCCGCAACCTGTGCCGGGTGGATGTGCCATCCGCCGAACGCACCCATCCGGATGGCGGTGCGCGCTAGCGGTGACCATCGCTGCGTCAGCCCATAGAGCGCGCTGCGGAAGATGAGTTCTTCGGCGAGGGCCGTGCCTACTGGAATGTGGACGGCGATCCATTCGATCGGCCGCGGCGGCGCCGAGCGCTCAACGAATTTCTGTCGCGGTGCTGGCGTCAGGTACGCGGCGAATGCGGCTGCAATAGGCACGGCGCTGGCAGCGAGACCTCCGACGAGTCCGCGTCCCAGTTTCGCGCGCGAGAAACCCAGAGCATCCGCATCGCAGCCCATGGCGGACGCGGCCGCCACGGCGCCGAGGCCAGCTGCAGCGTTCGCGGCGGTTCTCCCCCGCAGTCCCAGGTTCAGCTGCCGGTCGAGTGCGGGCAGTACCGCGTTGTTCCAGGCGATTGCTGCCGCCGCTACGGCAAACCCGGCGTACTTGTTCCCCACCTGCATGTTCCCCCTATTTTTCTGGTCCCGAGTTCTCGATGTAGTAGTCGAGTGCGACGCGTGCACGCTCGGTGTCGGCAGCGGTCCAGCCTTCCGGTTGGACCACGGACACCCACCCGTCGAGCACCAGCGTTCCGTAGTTGTGGCCGTGCCCGTTGGGGACACCGGCGGCGTTCGTGAGGTCGGCGGAGACCTGCCAGAACGTGACGATGGGGAACCATTTCATTGATGGGGTCCGCGCATTGCCGGGCGGTTCGTGCAGCCAGTCGGGGCGCGTGAAAATCAGGTCTGTGGACCACCACACGACGGGGTCGGTGGCATGCTGCAAATACAGCACGCGCGGAGACAGCCATTCGCTGTCCCCGTTTTCAAGATCGGTGGTGCTGTCCGCGAACCGCACGACCATCCCGTGCGAGTACTGCGGAGCTACTTCCGTGGTTCCGGGGTCGCGCCGGTCAACGAGCGCCCGCCACAGGTGGTTGGAGTTCGGCGGCCCCACCCACAGCACTCCATCAACTTTCGAACGCAGATCACCGAGGTCAGTGAAAGCGCCTTCACCTGCCTGCGTCCCGAGGCTTTCGCCGTAGATCATGAGTTTGGGCCGGGTTTCTTCTGGCTCTTGCAGCCAGCGGTCGCGCACGCGGTCGATGAGCAGTTTTCCAGCTTCGGCTGCTTTGTGACGGTCGGCGAGGAAGGAAATCCAGCTCGGCAGGTATGAGTATTGCGACGCGACGAGAGCACTGTCGCCGTTGGCGACCAGTTCGATCGCCGCTGCTGCCGTCGGGTTGACCCACCCGGTGCCTGTTGTCGGGATGACGACGAGGACGCTGCGTGAGAACGCACCTGTCCGTTCCAACTCGTCGATGACAACGTCCATGCGTTTATCCGCGGTGTCCGCGGTGTCGAGACCGGCATACACACGGATCGGTTCGAGTGCCGGTCGCCCATTGACCGCTTCCATTGCCTCGGTGCTCATGCCTCGGGATACGAAGTCGCGTCCTTGAAAACCGAGGGTGTCCCACGGCGCGATGGAGTCGGGGCTGCCGGACCGCTGCGGGCTTTGCGGCTGTACCGCACCGTCGCGGGTGGTGGTGTTTTCCAAGCTGAAGATGTTGTTGACGGCGGAGTAGCTGCCGCGAAGCAGGACACCGTCGATGAGCAGCAGAGATATCGCCGCGACAGTGACAAACCCGATGGTTTTCGCCACCGGCAGTGATACCCGCAGCAACCGGATGACCCGGCCCGCGATCCACCGCACGATCTCACGCAGCGAGCGCCACACCGCGACGATCGTCGCGGCAACGAGGAGACTGAGGAGCCCGGTGCGGATATAGCCGGATGTAGTGGTGCGTTCGGCACCCATCATGTGCGCGATCTCGCGCTGCCACCCTGCCGAATAGACGAGCACGACGATGGAAACGACGATCGACGAGATCACCACGAACACTTTGAGCGCCGGTCCCCATGGATCGTGCAGTGGCCACCACGGCATCCGGTTCAAGAACAGGCGCCGGGCTAGCCAGCCGAGCGCGGTACCGAACCCGTAGCCGATGGCAGCGTTGAGGCCACCGATCAGGCCTTGAAACAGCCAGTCACGAGGAAGCAGCGACGGCGTCAGTGACCAGCAAAAGAACAGGCTCGCGAACGCTAACCCGGTGTAGTCCAGGCGCAAGCCATCCCAGATCGGGAGAATGATCCGATCCCGGACCCGCGCGAAGGCGATCAGCCTCGACGACGTACTTCGAGGCTGATCGCGTGTTCGTTCACGTGTCTTGGTTTCGGTCACCCATCACCCGAAGAGTGTCGGCAGTGTTCCTTCGAAGGTATCGCGCAGTTCGGTCAGCGGAACCGAGAACTGGCCTTGAACCTCAACCGAGTCTGAACCCTCGTCGACGACGCCGATGCGCACCCACGGCAATCCGCGCGCTGAGCACATGCCCGTGAAGCGGGTTTCTTCGGTGCGCGGGACAGCGACGAGGACGCGACCGGTGGATTCGGAGAACAGCGTGACGAAGGGGTCAGCGTCCTCGGGAAGCAGAATTCGGCAGCCAGTTTCACCTGCAAGAGCAGCTTCGACAACGGCCTGCGCGAGGCCGCCTTCAGACAGGTCGTGTGCTGCGGTGACCAGTCCGTCACGGGAAGAGGCGAGGAGGATGTCCGCGAGCAGACGCTCACGTTCGAGATCAACCTTCGGCGGCACGCCACCGAGGTGACCGTGCTCAACCTGCGCCCAGATGGAGCCGTCGAACGAGTCGTGGGTATCGCCGAGCAGGATCAGCGTCTCCCCCGGTTCCAGTCCGATGCCGGTGGGGATGCGGCGATG
>JAAYXN010000334.1 GCA_012515885.1 Rhodococcus sp. (in: high G+C Gram-positive bacteria) | reverse complement strand
GGCGGTCGCTGACGCTGCGCGACGATCCTGGCGTCCTTGCCGCTCTGCGCCGCGTTCGAGCCGTTTCACCTCGTCCCGCAACGCCGCATACTCGAAGAATTCGCTGTCTGCTCCACCTAGTTGGTTGCGCAGTTTGGCCATCGCGATGTCGTTGCGTTCGATGCCGCGGTGCAGGCCCACCACAGAGCGGTCAGCTTGGAATTGCGCGAAGGACCGCTCAAGCAGTGCCCGTGAGCGAGCGGTACCCATGCGTCCGACAAGGTTGATGGACATGTTGTAGCCGGGTCGGAATGAACTCCGCAGACCAAACGTGCGGGTGGAGGCCAATCCGGCCACGTCCGCGGGTTCGACGCCAGGCTGCCACAGCACCACCGCGTGCCCCTCGGTGTCGATGCCGCGTCGACCGGCACGTCCAGTGAGCTGGGTGTACTCGCCCGGCGTCAACTCGGCGTGGGTTTCACCGTTGTACTTCACGAGACGTTCGAGGACGACGGTGCGGGCGGGCATATTGATCCCCAGCGCCAGCGTTTCGGTAGCGAATACGGCGCGCACGAGGCCGTTGACGAACAGTTCTTCGACGGCCTGACGGAAGGCTGGAAGCATTCCCGCGTGGTGGGCGGCGAGCCCACGTTCAAGCGCTTGCCGCCAGTCGCGATATCCGAGCACCTCAAGGTCAGCTTTCGGCAAACCACCGGTGTGCTTCTCAATGATCTCGCGGATCCGCGGCAGATCCTCGGGTTTGGTGAGGTTGAGCGGAGAGCGCAAGCACTGCGCCAGGGCGCCGTCACACCCGGCGCGGCTGAAAATGAACGTGATGGCCGGAAGCAACCCATCTTCATCGAGACGGGCAATGACCTCGGGGCGGGGCGTAGGGCGGAAGCCGCCGAATCCAGCTGATCCTCTACCTGGACCGCGCTGCCCCCACGATCGATGCTGACCGTCAAGTGCTTGGCGTTGGCGGACGTAGCGCGCTAAATATGGGTTGACGACGACGTCGCGTCCTCGCGGTGTCACCCCTGCTTCGCCGTCGAATAGGTCAAATAGCCTGCGCCCCACCAAAATGTGTTGCGAGAGCGGAATGGGGCGTACGTCGTCGAGGATGACGGTGGTGTCGCCGCGGACCGTCTCCATCCATGACCCGAATTCTTCGGCGTTGCTCACTGTCGCGGAGAGGCTGACCAACCGGACGTCTTCGGGAAGGTGGAGGATCACTTCTTCCCACACTGCGCCGCGGAAGCGGTCTGCCAGGTAATGCACCTCGTCCATCACCACGTGTGAGAGCCCGTGGAGGGCGGGCGAGTCCGCGTAGATCATGTTGCGAAGTACTTCGGTGGTCATGACCACGACCGGGGCGTCCGAGTTGATGGAGGTATCGCCGGTAAGCAGCCCGACACGGTCTTTTCCGTACCGCTGGGCCAGCTCTGCGTACTTCTGATTGCTGAGTGCTTTGATCGGGGTGGTGTAGAAGCACTTTCGCCCCGCAGCGAGCGCAAGGTGCACGGCAAACTCGCCGACGACGGTCTTGCCGGCGCCGGTGGGCGCACACACCAATACGCCGTGGCCGGCTTCCAAAGCGCGGGATGCCTCGACCTGGAATGGGTCGAGACCAAACCCGAGTTCCTTCGCAAACGCCTCAAGTTGCGAACCGCTGGCAGGAGTGTTCATCACAGGACCAGCCTGTCACGTCGACTACTTCTCACCACAGGGCGGTCACAGCGTGTCGGAATAGTCCTGCGTGGAGGTCACTGAACCGCGTGCGGATGAGGGATCTTCGCTACCGCCGGATTCGGCTTTGCTTCGTGATCGACGCGACTTCGCGTTCTCGCGCCGGCGACTCGGCGTTGTGAGATCGTTGGCCGCATTCAGGTCCGTGGGCGCAGAAATTGGTGATGCTTGATCGTCGTCGAGTTCGCTCCACTGCTCGCTGCGCCGAGATTTGCGACGGTCGTTGATCCTGGCGATCTGGATCGCGACTTCAAGCAATACCGTCAATGCCGCGGCGAGCGCGGTCATCGTGAAGGGGTCCTGACCTGGTGTGACGATGGCGGCAAACACGACGAGGGCGAAGATGAGCCCGCGTCGCCACGCTTTGAGTCGCTCGTAGCTGAGGATGCCGACGAGGTTGAGCGCCACGATGAGCAGGGGAAGCTCGAAGCTGACACCAAAGATGACCAGCACGTTGATGATGAAGCCGAAGTATTCCGAGCCGCTTAGCGCCGTGACTTGAACTTCGTTGCCGATCGTCAACAGGAAGTGCAAGGCCTTCGACACGATGAAGTACGCGAGAACTGCACCGGCGACGAACAGCGTGGCCGCTGAGGTGACAAATGACACCGCGTAGCGCCGCTCTTTCGAGTACAGGCCGGGGGTGATAAACGCCCACAGTTGATAGAGCCACACCGGGCAGGCCAGAACGATGCCGGCGGTCAACGCTACTTTCAGGCGCAGCATGAACTGTTCGAATGGGCCGGTTGCGAGGAGTCGACAAGCGCCATCGGGGCTGAGTTCGGCCCGGCTTTCTGGCGGAAGCGAACAGTACGGTCCCCGCAAGATTTCACCGAGACTCTCAAGCCCCAGCACCTGATGCGTGTACCAAAAGAACCCGAGGATCGTCGTCGCAAGCACTGCAGCGACCGACCACAGTAGCCTCGTGCGCAGTTCGTAGAGGTGGTCAATCAACGACATCGTGCCGTCGGGATTGGTTCTACGTCTGCTGCGGCGAGGATCGAACGGAATTCGCACGTATCAACCCTGATCTTTCACATGCAGGTGGATTCTGACCTCAAAGACGCCTCTCAGCGTCGGGGAGATGTGAGGTGTTTATGCAGACTTGGGTTCGGTGTGTGTCGACTCGGTAGCCGGGGTCGATTCGCTGACCGGAGTGGACGCAGGCAGCTGCGGGTGAGCATCGCGCTGCGCCGTGGTGGCCTGAGCATCGTCGTTGGACATTTCCTTGACTTCGCTCTTGAAGATGCGCAGTGAACGGCCAAGTCCACGGGCGGCATCGGGCAGCCTCTTCGAACCGAAAAGTACGATTGCGACGAGGGCAACAACTGCCCAGTGCCAGGGGCTCATGGCTCCCATAGTGAAACCTCCATCAGATCAGGTGCAGCCGATGTTACCGGACTCCCCAGTCGCTTGAACAAAACCGGTGAGCTGTGAGCTGTGGTTTTATCGCTGTTAACGCGCATGTCGCCTCCGCGACACCATGGGTGTAGACCCTAGTGTGCAGACGTGACGTATGCAGTTAAAGCATCCGCTGCACGCGCCCGCACTGCTTCCGCGAGCGATTGCGGCGCGACCACGGTGATTGCCGACCCAAACCCGAGTACCGTGCGGGCCATCCACTCCGCCGACGCGAACCGCATGGTGGCAATCACGGACCGGTCCGGCTCGATCTGTTCGACCTTCATGGGATAAAAATCGAGGAGCCACAGGTGATCGCGGGTGATGCGCAGCGTGGCCTCAGGGAGCGCGGCGTCGTCGGCGAAAAGTTCCAGGTACTCGCCTGATTTCGCCTCATCAACGCCTGGACGTGCGGGTTCATCGAGTTCCTGGGCTGCATCGATCCGATCGAAGCGAAACAACCGCACGTCTTCCGCCTCGCGGCACCAACCCTGCACGTAACTGTGGTTATCGAGCACCACCAGTCGCAGCGGGTCAATGGTTCGCTCGGTCACGGTGTCGCGGGACGCCGAGTAGTACGTGATCCGCAGTGCGTGTCGGTTACTCAGCCCTGACCGGACAGTGGCGGTCACCGGGTCTTCCACGTATTCGCGGCTCCCTGACGACGCAGTTGGCTGTGTGCCGTCCTCGCTGCCAGTCGGTGCCTCGCCGCGGTGGGCCGCTGCCGCGCCCGCTGCCGATTCGATCTTGGCGATGGCACGCTGGGCTGCTGTCGGGTCTACCGTTCCTGGCAGTTCGCACAGTGATCGCAGCGCGACGAGCAGGGCGGTCGCTTCCGGGGAGGTCAGTCGCAGCGGACGGTCAATACCTGCTGAAAACGTCACCTCGACGCTCTCCTCCGAGAATGAGAGGTCAATGAGATCACCCGGCCCGTACCCCGGCAGTCCGCACACCCACAGTAGATTCAGATCGGTCATCAACTGCGTGGTGGTCACTCCCAGTTCGGATGCGGCTTCCGCAGCGCTAATCCCAGGGTTTGCGATGAAGTAGGGCACCAGGTTGAGTAGCCGCGACAGCCGCGACGACAACCGATTGCCACCTGCGGGGCTCATACTGCCTCTCCGTTTCGCTCACCTGCATGTGCCTGCAATATCTCGACAACCCGTTGACGGAACTCCGCCGGCTCCTGCGCCACCGCATCCGCGCCGTGCCCGGCAACCACCCGCGCCATCCACTCCCAGGACCGGATGGGCACCGCTATGACGTCGCCCTCCCTGCCTCCAAGCTCACGGTGGGCGACCTGTTCTCCGAGCCGACGGATCTCCTGGGCACGTCCGGCCGCCACCCATACCTGCGCTTCCCCGGTCACAACGTCGTGGTCGGCACCGAGAATTTCATCGGCGACCGCCCGCACATCAATATCGTCGGGTTTGTGGACCGCGCCGACGGGACCAACGGTCTGCACGTCGTCGCCGATGCGCGAGAGCCGAAATGTACGCACCGCATCGCG
>JAAYXN010000333.1 GCA_012515885.1 Rhodococcus sp. (in: high G+C Gram-positive bacteria) | reverse complement strand
TCTTCGAGGGCCGCCCCGCCGGTGAGCATCAGCACCACCACGAGCGCCGCCCACGGCTCCCCAACGAGCACTGCAGCGGTGATTGCCGTCACCGCAAGAATGTCGAGCCCGGCGTGCCCTCGGATGAGCTGCCGGATCATCCCGACCGCCTCCCACCCGGCAATCACGAGCGCATACGCACCCACAATCCAACTGGCCGACTCAATGGCCGGAGTCGCTAAAAGAACCAACCCGATCATAGCCACCAACAGTGTTGCGATCACGAGTGGATATGCCCTGACCAGGGATGAAAAGCGGCTCATGCGCAATCCTCCCAGGCGGGCACGCTTCTCGCATTGCAGGCCAGCCTCACCTGAGTATCCGCGTAGCGCGTTCAGAGCAGCAATGCCCCGGCGCCTGCGGCCCCGAGCACTACCGCCCATGCCGGTGTTTTCCAGGACGTGAGTGCGACAAACGCGAGTGCCGCGACGACGAGTGATGCGGCGTTCGTGACACCCGCGGTGAATACGGGGTCGTACAGCGCGGCGGCGAGCAGCCCGACGACTCCGGAGTTCACGCCCGTCAGCACACGCTGCACTCTCGGCGCACGACGCAACCGCTCCCAGAAGGGCAGCACCCCCATCACGAGCAGCGCAGACGGCAGAAAGATCGCGAGCAGCGCAATGGATGCGCCGAGCAGCCCACTCGCGCCGCTCGTGGTGACCGCTCCGAGAAACGCGGCGAAGGTGAACAGCGGCCCTGGCACCGCCTGCGCGGCGCCATAGCCAGCGAGAAACGCACCCGGCTCTACCAGTCCAGTCTGTACTGTCTCGGCCTGCAAGAGCGGGAGCACGACATGCCCGCCGCCGAACACGAGCGATCCCGCACGATAGAAGGTGTCAATCAGGCTTACCGCGGCGTTGCCGGTGAGCGCGGCGAGAATCGGCAACCCTGTGAGTAGCATAACGAACACAACGAGGCTCATCCATCCGACTGCGGGCCGCAAGCGCACCCGGAAGCGCGGTTCATCGTTCTCGGCTGTGCTCTGGGATCGACAGACGAAGAATCCCGCGACCCCGGCCAAGATCATTGCGCCGATCATCGTCAGCGGGCCGGGTATGAGCAGCACAGCAGCGAGCACCCCCACAGCAATAGTCGCTCGTCGCGCATCGGGCGTGAGTGACTTCGCCATCCCGAGCACAGCATGAGCCACGACCGCGACCGCCGCAGCCTTCAGGCCCAGCACCCACCCCGCCTGCGACACGTCGCCAAGAGTCGAGACGCTGAGCGCGAACCCGAACAGCAGTGCCGCCGATGGCAGTGTGAACCCGAGCCATGCGGCGATAAGACCGAGTATCCCGGCTTTCTGCAAACCAATCGCCATGCCGACCTGGCTCGATGCCGGGCCAGGAAGGAACTGACACAACGCGACAAGATCCGCATACGCGCGATCACCCAGCCACCTGCGCCGTTCGACGAACTCGGATCGGAAATACCCAAGATGAGCGATCGGGCCGCCGAACGACGTGCACCCCAACCTCAAGAACACCAGAAAGACCAGCAACGGCGCACCAAAGCCAGTTCGACGGCCACCTTCTCGGGCTAACATTTCTTCCTCAGAGTAAGACACGATCCGGGACTGGCGTTACTCGCCGCGCTGCATACACGCAATGTTCACCCGCGGCTCAGAAGCCACCGACTTGCTCGAACCCTCTCTGCAACACAGTGCGATCTCTAAGATCGACCTGCTGACTTCTGAATGGATGCATGCTGCGGAACGCGCCCACAACATCGAGCCTCGACCATCTTTCACGCCTCGCGAGCCCACTGTGATAGTTCCCACAAACTAGCCCCTCCACCAACCGGGCACCAAGCCCTCGGCCAGCCTCGCCCGTCGCAGCATAACTGCGCCGTGCAGGGCTTTTCCCGCGTGCTTGGCTCCCGCCTGTCGGCGTGGCTCAGCCTGTCCTCACATTCACCGCGAACCCGCGAAGAAGACCGAGGAGGAACCCCATGTCCAGCACGAGCCAGATGCTCACCCGTCAGATCGACGCTCAGGCCGAGCAGTTCGATGAAATCTACGCCAGCGACGACCCGTTCGATGAGCTTTGGGAAGCGCCGCTCGAAGTGACCACCCGCACACAGCTTGTGGTGGTGCTCGCGGTCGGCGGGCCGCACGTCGAAGCCGTCGCCGACCTCGATGAAGACGGAGCCGTGGTGAGCGCGCACATTGCGGGGTTCTGGGGCGGCGAGAGCGAGACCCGCCCGGTGCGACCGGGCAGCAGCTTGTGGCGGGCGTTGCGGGAGTACGCCGAGACGGCGCGCATGTCGGCATGACGCCAGGGGTGCCCCGCGAGTTGATCCTCGCGGGGCACCCCAGTTCGGGTTTAGAACTCGGGCTCGTAGGCGTCGGGCTTGGCATCCTCGATGCTGGGCGCGGTGAAGTGCGGGCGGATGACGGGGCGCTTCTGTCCGAGGCGCTGCATCTGTGCCGCGCGACGCTCGCGCTCCGCCGTCTCGGCCTTCGCCTTCGCCTCGCGGCGACGCCTCGCGTTCGCGATGATCTGGTTGAGCCGCTGCTGCGCCTCGCGCTGCACGGCCAGCGCCTCGCGGGCGGCCTGCTGCTCGTCGGGGGTGAGGTCGGTGAAGTCCACCATGCGGTCAGCGAGCGGGCGACCGGGCCGGTACTGAAGCTCGGGAGCGCTGCCGCCGCCCGTGCCGCTCTGGGCGAGGCGCACCAGCTCGGCGTGGTCGGCGAGCATGGCCTCGCGATTCGCCGTGATCGTGGAGGCGATCTCGCGCACGGTGAGTCCGTCGCCGAGGGCAGTCTCGGAGATCGCGGCGCTGATCGGGTCGCCGTTCGGGCCGAGCACGACATAGGCGGGCTGCCCCGCCTGACCGGGGCCGTCGTTCCGGCGCACGTTGAGCGCGGCGAGCGTGGGCTCGATCAGCTTGTCGTCGTGCAGGAGCGTCGTCTCGCCGAGCGCGTGCTCGACGTACTGCTTGTTGAGGTCGTGGATCATCTGGCTGCGGTTCATCATCATTCCTTTCGTTGAACCGATGGGGTGTCAGTCGCCGTATTCCCGGTCTCGCTGGGGCTGGCGCTGACGCTCGCGCAAGAACCGTTCCCGCGCGGGAGTCTTGGGGGTCTTCGAGGCCATGCGACGCTTGAGACGCATGGCGATCTGCTCGAACTCGTCGGGCTCGAGGTCGAGCCCTTGAACCGGCTTCGGGGCGGGCGTGAGGCTCGCTGCTCGTTGCCGGAACATCTCGGCGGCGGCCTCGGCGGTGAACTCGGGCGTGAGCACCGAAGCCTTCTTGCGGCCAATGCGCCCGTTGTCGGTGCGGCGCATCTTGAAGCTCCAACCGTCGCGGTTCGTTACCGCGAGGGTGACGCCGTGCTCGCCGAGCACCCGCTCGAACCCTGCCTGATCGACAGCACGGGCATCGTTCAACGAGGCGAACACGGCATCGCCGAGGGTTTGCTCGAACCCGCCCGGTGCGAACGCCTCACGGCGCTGCTCCCAGCCCGGCTTCGGCACGGTCGGACTCGGCAACACCCGCAAACCCTCTTCACGCATCAACTCGTCATTGAGTTGATGCAGACCACGCTTCCACGACGTGAACCGCTGCAAGCTCTTACCGGTCAGGTTGTCGTGGTTCATCACGAGGATGTGGGCGTGGCCGTGCCCGCCCGCCGAGTCGGAATGGACGACCACGAGATGATCTGCCGAGTGCATCCGGTCAGCGAGTGTCGAGGCGATCTCCTTGATGCGCTCCATGTCGGCGCGGCTGGTCACGTCGAACTCGTCGGGATGGAACGCGAGAACGTATGAGTAGAGCTCGTTCTTGCGGTTCATTGCTTTGGCGAGGCGCTGCGCGCGCTCCACGAACTCAGCCGGTGACGTGCTGCCGTTCTGCATCGAGAGCGCGATAGCGGCGGCGCGGGTCTGCCCGCGCGACCGCAGGCGCTCACGAAACTGCTTGTCGTTGCCGTAGAGGACGTATGCGGTCGAGGAGGCGGCGTCCTTCGACGGTTGAACCGTGATCGTGCTCATGATGCTGTCCGATCCCCGAGAGCAGCACGAACCTCGCTCACCGCGCCGAGCACTGCACGCAGCAGGCTCGTATCGACGGCCTGACCCTTGCGAAGCGTCTGGTTGAGGTTCACGCCGACGCGGCGCAACTGCTCGACGGCCTCGGCAAGCTCGGGGGTCGGGGTCTCGCGTGCGGTCTGCTGCATGGCGGCTTCGAGGGCGTGGCGCTGGTCGAGGGCGTCGAGCATGACCGCACGCGCCCACGCCGACGGCTTCACACTGAGCACCCGTGCGCGGTCGCGGATCGCTTCGCGCTCTGCCGTGGTGAGCCGTACGTCGAGCGACACGTCGCGACGTGCCCGAGTGCTCCTGCTGGCACGGCGGGCATGCCCGCCGTGCTGCTCCATCTCCTTCACCGGAACATCGGCAAAGGTGCTGTCGCGCGGCTGCACGGATGCCGGGGAACCACCCGACACCGCTACGCCGCGACCTCCAACACTTCGAGCCTCCGAGCCACTGCTGCGCAGCGTCTCCCTCGAATCGTTATAGGTCAGGCCAGCAGGGTAACCGTCCGACAAACCGCTGACGCGCTTTGTCTCCGGTTTCCGCTGGCCTCTGTCCTCGGTCGCTGCGCGACCTGCGGGCAGAGGTGACCCGAGCACCCGTCGGGGTGCTCGGATCGGAGGCCTGATCGCGTTCACGACCCAACCCCCTCGGCATCGCCCGCAGCATCGGCCAGCCCATAGGCTGACGACGCAGCGGCCTTGCCAGCCTCGTGCGCCTGGCGAGCACGGCTGGCGCGCTCGGCCTTCTCAGCGGCGAGAGCGTCTACGGCCTCCTTGCGCAATCGCTCGTAGCTGCTCGGGTGCTGCTCCCGCAGGATCACGAGCACCCGAGCATCGAGCCGCTGCTGCTCGACAGCGGCAGCACGCCGCAGCTTCGCGAGCTTCGCAGCGTGGGCCTTCTTGGCCTTCTCGATCTCGTTATCGAGGTTCGTCAAATCAGTCATGGTGTCTCCTTCGTGCGTGCCGGGGCTATCCCGGCTAGTAGCTGATGTGCGGGCATCCCGACTTGCCCGAGCAGTCGGGGAAGCGGCGGGCGTGCTCCGCCTTCATGCCAGCGGTGTTACCGAGGTCGGACTCGACCCAGTAATCCCAGATGTAGCCGCCGGTCTGGGCGGCGGCGCGCGCTTCGGCTGCCTCGCGGACGGCCTCGCCGCGCACCCACTCATCGGCGGCCCTGTGAATCTTGTACTTCTCGAAGTCGGTCTCGGCCTCGCTGAGCACGATCTGCGTCAGCCGGTCGTGAGCATGCATCCGCACGCGACTGTTCGGCCCGTGCTCGGCGAGGTCATGCAGCATCGCCTTGTACTCGCGGTGCTCGCGCTCGAACTCGGCAGGGGTGCCGTACTGCTCCCAACAGCACGCCTCGCACGAGTCGAGGATGATCTCGGGATCGTGAGGCAGGTGAGCGGGCTTGGTGGTGGTGGACATGATGTGTTCCTCCTTTGAAGGGGTCAGTACGGCAGCCGGTCGGCGTCCGTAGGGTGGTCGCCGGAACTCATCGCGAGCATCCGGTCGAGGTACGGGGCGAGCATGTCAAGCGGGAGCATCTGCGAGGCCCGCTCGGGGCGGCGGGCGTTATCCCAGTCGCCACGCGAGACGGTGCCGAGCCCCCATTCGCCGAGCCAGTCGAGGCGCTGCTGTACCGACAGCGCACGGTCGGCGAGGGTCGGGATCGTCACGACGCCCTGCCGGTGCGCCATGACGAGCGACATGAGCACCGCCCGCTGCGGGGTCGTGATCCTGCGACCCTTGCCGTGAGCGAACCGCAAGTGCCATTCCTGCCACTCAGCGACGGTGCGCAGGCACCCGGTTTTCGCCATGTCTCGGGCGATCTCACGGGCACGGAGCGCGTCTTCGACCCGCTCCCAGGGCTCCGTCGAGAACGTCGCCATCTCATGCGTAGTGCCGTCGGGCAGAGGCACCAGTTCGGCAGTCATCGACGCCATGACAGGCGACCGCTTGAGGTCGTAGTCCATCGACACCGAACGCTCGATCCTGGCAGGGATGAAGTCTCGCCGGTCGTCGCGGCGTGAGAGTTCCTGAAAGCTCGGGAACCGGGTGTACCCGTTGGGTACGCGCTCTTCGCGGGTGACAACGGTGCGCAGGAGGTATTCGCGGTCCTCGGCACTGTCAGGCGTGATGCCCTTGGGTGCTTTGAGCCCGTTGTGCGCGCACACCCCGTCGAGGCTCAACGAGACGTTGCCTCTGGTGGTGAAGTTCACCAGATCGGACTGGTGGTGCTTCGGCTCCCAGATGCCGGGGTCGCCGGTGAGCGCGACCCGTGAGGCTCGGAGCTCGTCGGCGATGCCGTACAGGTCGAGCGCCTCGACCTCGGCAGCCCCGAGATCGGTAATGAAGCCGTCGGTGGTGACGGAGAAGACCCGCCCGCCGAGGTCGGTGATCTGGTTCAGGACAGCGAGCAGTTGGGCGCGCACGAACGACGTGGTGGTGGCCGCATGCGGCGGGCTCGAGATCGCCGAGCCGCCCACATCGCCATATGCCTGCAAGCGGGCATCCCACGACCGATGCTCAGCCACATCTTGGGCCGTCTTCCCGTAGACCGAGTTCACACCGGTCTTGAGGGTCTGCTCTTCGATTGAGCCCTTCCCGAAGACCTGCTTGGCGGTGTTGCGGTCGTCGATCTGCTGCTTCACGCCGTGCAGGAGTGTGAGGCTGGGGGTGCCGTCGGCACGCTTGAGCACCCGACCGACGTATCCGATCTGGCAATAGACCTCGGCACCGAGCTTCAACGCAAGATGCAGTTCAGGGCCGCAGACCCAGGTGCCCGCCACCCCGTCAGAGGTGCGCGGGTAGACCAGTGTGCCGTCGGCGACGATAGGGAGGCAGGGGAACGCCACCGTGTCGGGGAAGGTGAAGCTCACGAACCCCACGAACATCGTTGCCGCCTCGGGCGCATCATCGAGGGTGAGAGGCTGCTCGTGCACGACGCTCTCGATAGCGCCGGCCTCGAAGTCGAGATCACGCACACAGCCCATGCCCGTCGGGTAGGCGTTCTGCGCGTCAATATCCCACGTCAGGAACGGGTAGTAGCCGGGCATCGGGCACGAGTTCAAACCGCCGTGATATGCCTTCGCGAACGCGGCGATGATCTGCGCTGCGGCACCGTCGATCGGTTCCCGCCCCCGCATCGCGTAAAAGCTCAGCTTGTCGCCTTCTTCGACGACCTCGAACCCCTCAAGCTGTTCGGGAAGGAGGCCAGCGAACTTGCGGCGGAACTCCTCAGCACTGCCCGCTTCGAGGTATTCGCTCCCCGAGACGACCAGTGCGGCAGCAGCCCCACCGCTCAAGGTGATCGGGGGAACGATGCCGTCGCCCCAGATACGCGCGAGGTACTCGACCACGATCACCGCGTCATTGATGCCGTATTCGAGGAAAGCGGCGAGGTGCTGCGTCCGGTAGTCGGTCATGCGCGACTTCCAGTGATCGGGCACGTCGATCTTCAGCACCTCGCAGGCTTCCCCGAGGTCTTCGAGCTTCTGCTTGCCAGCGGGCGCGTGCGCCATGGTGTCGCGCACCGACACCGAGAGCGCCTGGTAGTAACGGCCCTTCGCGTCGCCCCGCTGCATACGGAACGGCAGCAGCGTCATCAGCCCACCGGCTGCGGAGGTGAGCCGGGTGAGGTGGTCGAGATCGCGTGCCCGATGATCCAGCCGGAACGTCGTCAGATCGGCGTTGCCGTAGTGGCAGGCGAGCACGATGGGAACCCGGTACTTCGCCAGGTTCTCCCGCCGCTCGTCGGGGTCGTCAGACCAGAACACCGCCTTGGCGACGCCGCGCGGCCCGACCTCGGCAGGCACCAGCGGCGACTCCCACAGGCCAGCAGCGACCACGACCTCCCACAGGGCCCTGTGCAGCGAGATGCGGTCGCCGCTCCCGGCAGCCGGGAGGATCACGACCTGCACCATGACCGTCGGGTTGAGCGGGTCAGGGGTCGCGAACTGCCACGAGTCGATCACCCGCACCCCGTCTACGGTCGTGAACTCGGTGTCGAAACCGACGATCAGCCCGTCACGGCCCGTACCCATCGCTCGCACCGATGCGAGATCGGCGAACGCGGTCGCGGCCCGCGCGGAGCGCTGGTTCGCGCGCCGGTCGCGCCGCTCCGCCTGCCGCTCGTGCTGCTCGACTGCGCGGCGCACACGGCGCACGGGCCGGTCGTCCTCGGGCTCAACGGGCTCGTCTTCGAGCGCGGTTTCGGACGGCTCCGATGGATCGGTTTCGGCGCGGTCGCACGGTCGAGACTCGGGGCTCCCCATAGTCGCTTCTGACCGTGCGTACCAGTTCACCGCGTGATCTGGGGTTTCCGTCGCCTCAGCATCGTCGGAAAGTGGGGACAGACGCTGACTGTCCCCCTCCGCGACCGCGCTCTGAGGCGCGACCGCCCCCGACTGCGCGGCCCCACTCGACGCCGCGCCGGTCGCCCGATCTCGGCGGCGCACGAGCACCGTGAACTCGGCGGCGGCACCATCGGCGCGCACCCCGTCACTGATCGTGTGCGACACCCAATCGTGCGCCCCGGCGCTCATGACGCACCGCCGAGGATCGAGGCGAGCCGACGCCGCTGGTCAGCATTGGGCGTCGGTGCGTCGGCGAGCACGCGCGCGATAGCGGCTTCGCGCGTCTCGGGGCGGGGCTGCTTCGGCACCGCGAGCGCGTCGAGATCGGCGCGCAGCACCTTGATCCTGCCGCCGATCTTGACGGCAGGCAGGGTGCCCTTGGCGATCCATGCGCGCAGGGTCGAGTATGCGCCGTAGCCGTCGGTGACGGCTTCTTACAGCGACAGGTAGTGCTCACCGCTTGGCTGCGGCGGGGTGTACCCCATTTCTTACTCCAGACAGATTGAACTGTCCGGAGAGGGGTGCTTTCCCGGCTTGCTGTCTGGGCGGCCTGACGTGCCGTGCTCAACTCGCTAGCGGATGAACCGCCATTGCTTTACAGGAGCGCTAACTCCCTACCCAGCCTCTTATGTTGTATGTGTTGTGAGAATCTACCGGTCGCTGGCCGTTCGGTGCGCTACACCTTGGAAGCAATCACTCACTTCCAACCTCGGGGTTATCCCACCTCGATGATTCTAGCGGCTCGCGAAGCATCAAGGTATGAGCGACCCTATCATGGCTGTCAAGTCTGGGCAACTCTCAGCGACGCCAGATCACCTCAAGGCGGCTGGTGTCTAGCGTGGTTCCCCGCACTGTCGCGGGTTTCACGAGGATCGCTTCAATGAGGGTGCCGAACACCGCGCGTCGCTTGTCGGTGCTCATGCCTTCCCATCCCTCGGGAGTGATCTCGATGGTGCTGGGGCCGCTGGTCTCGCGGATGAACTCGGAGCGAGCTGCTTCGAGCTTGTGCTGCTCTTCTTCGAGCTGCTGCACCTGGGGGAACACGATAGCGCCGGAGAGTTGACCCTCCCTGTGTGCCGCCATGAGTTCGGTGATCGCCTCACGAATCTGCCCCAGACGCTCATCGCCGGAGAAGGAAACCTCGGGCTTCTCGAAGCTCGTCTCGGCGAGGTGCTTCAGGATCGCTTCAGTCATGAAAGCATCGACCCCGTGCCCCGAGATAGCAACGGTGTGCTTATCGGCAGAAGTGCCCTGGCAGCCATAGACGTACCGCTCGGCACCGCTCTTAGTCTTGCCCGTGTAGTTGCCGTACATGACGGCCTGGCAGGTCGCGCATCGCATGATTCCCGACAGCAGGTATTGGTGCGCGCCGCGACGCGGCTTGCGCTTGCGGTTATCAGGCCGCACGAGCACCGCCTGGAGCCGGTCGAAGGTGTCTTGGTCGAGCAAGGGCTCGATGGGTTCACCGCCTATCGGGTTCTTAACCCGTGTCGGCTTGCCGCACTCGTCGAGGGCGGCAAGCGCCGCGGGATGCACAAGTCTTACCGGGTTGCCGTTCTTATCGACAGCGATCTTCCCCTGATGCACGCGCCACCCGGCCAGACGGGGGTTCGACAGCAGACTACGGATCACCGAGCGATCCCACGGCTTGCCACGAACCGTCTTCACTCCCATCGCCTCCCACCTCTCGGCAATCGAGCGCATGCTCGCGCCGTTCAGCAGGTCTTCGACGGCCTGCCTGATGAGCGGAGCCTCGACCGGATCGTGCGTCACCTTGTCGGGGAGGTATCCGAACGGGCGCGACCCACCGAGCGGCGTGCCCTCACGCGCCCGCGACAGGTGCGAACGCTTCACCCGGCGCGCGGTGTCCGCGCTCGACTTGTTCGCCATGGCGACCATGACCCGAGCCCACGCCTGCCCGTCCGAAGTTTCAAGATTGATGCCCGATGAGGCCGCAGAGACGATCTTCGCACCGTGGTACACCACCGCGTCGATAGCGTCTTCGAGATCGCGAGGATCACGGGCGAGGCGGTCGAGATCGTAAACCATGAGGGCATTGATCTTGCCCGAGCGTAGCGCCCGCATCGCCTCGGCCCAGACCGGGCGGATCACCCGCCAGACATAGCGCTCTTCGCCGTACTCGTCACGAATCTTCACCTTGCGCTTCTTGAACGCCGAGGTGTCATTCTCTTCGAACAGCAGTTCCTCACTGAACACACCGCCCAGTTTCGTGATGCCCTCTTCAATGTCTTCGCGCTGGCGCTTCACGCCAAGGCGCTCGTCCTCGGAATCGTCCGAAATGCGGGAGTATCCACCCCAAACCAGCGTGTTCATGCCAAAAATAATACCATGGCTAAGCGATGTTCTGCGACCAGCAGTTCCCGATGGAGTCCGCGTTTGCTGGACCTCTCAAAATCAAGCAGCGAATGGGCAGCCTAGACGCCGAGAAAATCGCTGACGCCGACCCAGAGAAGTTTGCTGAGCTGTGCGCCCAAACTCCTGCGGTGCACCGTTTCCCCGGTTCGATGGCGGGACGTATCCAGGCGCTGTGCCGCACCGTCGTCGACGACTACGACGGCGACGCATCGAACCTGTGGACGGACGGCGACCCTGACGGCAAGCAGGTCCTTAAACGACTCAAAGCGCTCCCCGGCTTCGGCGATCAGAAAGCCCGCATTTTCCTCGCCCTCCTCGGCAAGCAGTACGGTGCCACCCCGCAAGGCTGGCGTGAAGCTGCTGGCGACTACGGAACCGAAGGCTCACGTCGCTCCATCGCTGACGTCACCGACGAAAAGACGCTGCACGAGGTCCGTGAATTCAAGAAAGCCGCCAAATCAAAAGCAAAGGCAGCCAAAGAAACTCAGTAGTGATAGCGGGCCTGCAAAATAATCAAATCGTCGCCATCGACCAGATAGACCAGGCGATGTTCGTCGGTAATGCGCCGCGACCAGGCTCCACTGATGCCGTACTTGAGTTGCTCGGGTTTGCCGATCCCTTCGAACGGATCGCGCAGACAAGCATCGATCAGCACGTTGATCCGCTTCAAAATTTTGCGGTCAGCATGCTGCCAGTGTTTGTAGTCATCCCAGGATGACGGCGTCCAGATCAGCCGCATTCACTCGACGCGATCAAGATCGTGTGCCGCGATGTCACCGCTGCGCGCCTGTTCGTAGGACTCCAGGAGTCGGCGAGCATTGGCTGGCGAACGGAACAGGTAAGCCGTTTCTTTCCATGCGGCGTACTCATCAGCGGGCATCAACACCGCGTTGCCTTTGCGGGAGACGATCTCAACGGCCTCTTGATTTTGATTGACCTGCTCAATCAGTGGAAACAGGTTCTTGCGGGCCTCGCTGGCACTCATCGACATCGTGGATCACCTCCGTGAAAACCTGGCAAAAAAACTGGTACAAGTTTACGGTACAGGTTTCGAGTTTTCACCACCTTCCGGTGAGTGTCGGTGGGTGCCGGTAGTCTCTGGGCGTGGCTCTGTATCGGAAGTATCGTCCCGCTACCTTCGCCGAGGTAGTGGGGCAAGAGCATGTCACCGAGCCGCTCAGTATCGCGCTCGACGCTGGCCGCATCAACCACGCTTACCTGTTTTCTGGCCCGCGGGGCTGCGGCAAAACGTCGTCCGCGCGCATTTTGGCCCGCTCCCTCAACTGTGTGCAGGGGCCAACCGCAACGCCGTGCGGCACCTGCAACTCGTGCATCGCGCTGGGGCCGGGTGGTCCCGGCAATCTCGATGTCACGGAGTTGGACGCCGCCAGTCACGGTGGTGTCGACGACACCCGTGAACTGCGTGACCGCGCCTTCTATGCCCCGGCAGAGTCTCGGTACCGGGTGTTCATCGTCGATGAGGCCCACATGGTCACCACGGCAGGCTTTAACGCCCTGCTCAAGATCGTCGAAGAGCCGCCAGAGCACCTGATCTTCATTTTCGCGACCACCGAGCCGGAGAAGGTGCTCCCCACCATCCGCTCGCGCACCCACCACTACCCGTTCCGGCTGCTCGCGCCGCCCACCATGCGCGGACTGCTTGAACGGATTTGCGGCGATGAAGGCGTCACCGTCGATCCCGCGGTGTATCCGCTGGTGATCCGTGCTGGCGGTGGTTCGCCGCGTGATTCGCTCAGTGTGCTCGATCAGCTCCTCGCCGGTGCCGGGCCCGAAGGCGTCACGTATGCGCGGGCTCTGTCGCTGCTCGGCGTCACTGATGTCGCGCTCATTGACCAGGCGGTCGACGCTCTCGCGGCGGGAGACGGCGCGGCACTATTCGGCACCGTCGCCCAGGTCGTGGACGCGGGTCACGATCCGCGTCGTTTCTCTGTTGATCTGCTGGAACGGCTCCGCGACCTGATCCTGCTCCAAGCTGTCCCCGATGCTGCTGATCGCGGCATGGTGGACGCGCCCTTCGACGTCCTTGAACGCATGAGTCAGCAGGTTCAGCAGATCGGGCCGGGCACCCTCGCTCGGTACGCGGAGGTTCTGCACGAGGGCCTCGGCGAGATGCGGGGCGCCACCGCTCCCCGGCTCCTGCTGGAAGTGCTGTGTGCCCGCATGCTGCTGCCCGCTGTGTCGGACGCTCAGACCGCTGTCCTGCAACGCCTAGAACGTGTCGAACGCGGCGTGACGACGGGGGCGGCCAGTAGTGTCGGCGCCGCCAGCGCAACGGCGGCAGAGCCTGAGACGCCCAGCCGCTTCCAACGGCCGTCACAACGCAAAGCTGTCGAAGGGACGCCTGCGGTGGAGTCGACGCCGCTGCCACCCGAGCCAGCACCTGAACCCGAGCCCGAACCAGCGCCCGCACCGGTGCCGCAGTCCGCACCCGTCGTGGAGGCCCATGCGCCTGCACTTGAGGAACCTTCGGCAGATCCCACCGAACCGGTCAGCGTTCCTGAGGCGCCGGCCCCGACCGCAGCCGTTGTCGCAGAACCAGTAGAGCCAGGGCCAGTAGAGCCAGAATCAGTACAGCCAGAATCTGTGGAGCAGCAACCGGCCGAGTCAGAACCCGAACCCGCGCCGGTCGTATCAGAGACACCTGCCGCACCCCAGATTGCGCCGGAAGCGGTAGAGCCGGAAGCCCCAGAACTTTCCGGCGGCCCAGAACTTTCCGGCGGCCCAGAACTTTCCGGCGGCCCAGAGCACTCCGGCGACCCGGAACTTTCCGGTGACCAGGTGCCAGGCGACCCAGAGTCCTCCGCTATCGCAGTACCCGAACCGACGCAACCTGTCGGCCCTTCGGCTGCGGAGGTTCGGGAGAAGTGGAATGTGCTGCGCGAGAAAGTCAGCGAACGCAACAAGGTGCTGCCCGCGATGCTTTCTGCGGCAACGGTCCACGACGTTCAGGGCACCAATCTTGTACTCGCGCATCCCGTTCCGACGCTCGGATCGCGCATCACCCAGCCGCATAACGCTCAGGTGTTGAGTGATGTTCTCGCGGAAATGTTCGGCGGCACTTGGCACGTCGAATGCGTAGCTGCCGGATCAGGCGGTACGTCATCACCGGCTCCGGCTTCTCCGACGCCCTCCGCGCCTAAGGCTGCGCCGCGCTTCTCCCGTCCCAGCCAAGAAAAACGTAGAGACGACGCGGCTGCCACGCCGGAATCCAGTTCACCAGCACCGTCATCCGGTTCGGCTGGTCAGGCCAGTGCCTCATCGGCAACGGCCACCGCCGTCATCGACGCCCCGCGTCCTACCTCGGCAGTACCGGTCGTCGATGACATTCCACCTCCCGAGGCACCCGACTACCCGGATGATCCGGGCCCACCGGACTACGACACCGTGCCAGCGGCGTCGACACCGGAAGATGAAGAAGAAATGCTCGCTGCAGCTGCGGAACCGGTCGACCCGGCGTCGCGTCGTGATCCTGAGGATGTCGCGATCGAGCTGTTGCAGGACATTCTCGGTGCAAAACGGATCGACAAGTAGCCCGGTGGCGGACTAGCCGCGATCACCTCGGTCATAAGACCGGATCGGTTCGGTCCTTCCTGTCATTTCGTTCGTCGCTCTACGGTGAGTGGGCTGGGGTATGACCCCAATCAGCGTCGCGTCGAACGCGAGCCTGCATGCACGCAGGTCCGTGAGGATCTTCTCTAGAGCAACAGACTCGTAGAGCAGCATCTACTCGTAGAACTAGGAAGGAACACTTCACAGTGACCACAGAGGCATTCATTTATGAAGCCATCCGAACCCCGCGTGGCCGCGGGAAGAAGACGGGCTCGCTGCACTCGGTCAAGCCGATCTCACTGGTCACCGGGCTGATCGACGAGCTGCGTGTCCGTTTCCCCGACCTCGACGAGAACCGTATTTCCGACATCGTTCTCGGTGTTGTGACCCCGGTCGGCGATCAGGGCATGGATATTGCGCGCACTGCCGTCACCCTGTCGGGTATGCCTGACACGGTCGGTGGCGTGCAGCTCAACCGTTTCTGCGCGTCGGGTCTGGAAGCGGTCAACACCGCAGCCCAGAAGGTGCGTTCAGGCTGGGACGAGCTGGTGATCGCCGGTGGTGTCGAATCGATGTCGCGTGTGCCGATGGGCAGCGACGGCGGCGCGTGGGCGTTGGACCCCGCCACTAACTACGACAGCTACTTCGTGCCGCAGGGCGTGAGCGCTGACCTCATCGCGACCATTGAAGGTTTCACGCGCGACGACGTCGATGCCTACGCGGTGCGTTCGCAGGATCTCGCTGCTAAGGCGTGGGCGGGCGGCTACTTCGCTAAGTCGGTGGTGCCGGTTAAGGACATCAACGGCATCACGATCCTCGATAACGACGAGCACATGCGTCCGGGCACCACCGCTGAGTCGCTGGCTGGTTTGCAGCCGTCGTTCGCGATCATGGGTGAGATGGGCGGCTTCGACGCTGTTGCGTTGCAGAAGTTCCATTCGGTGGAGAAGGTCAACCACGTTCACCACGGCGGCAACAGCTCCGGCATCGTTGACGGCGCCGCGCTGGTGCTGGTTGGTTCGGAGCAGGCCGGTAAGGACATGGGTCTGATGCCGCGGGCACGGATCGTGTCGACGGCAACGTCGGGCGCGGATTCGACGATCATGCTTACCGGTCCCACGCCTGCTGCACATAAGGCTCTTAAGGCTGCTGGTCTCACGGTCGACGACATCGACCTGTTCGAGATCAATGAGGCGTTCGCGTCGGTGGTTCTCAAGTTCCAGCGTGACCTGCAGATCCCGGACGAGAAGCTCAACGTCAACGGCGGCGCTATCGCCATGGGCCACCCACTCGGTGCCACCGGCGCCATGATCACCGGAACCATGGTGGACGAGTTGGAGCGTCGCGGTGCCCGCTACGCCCTCGTCACCCTGTGCATCGGCGGCGGCATGGGTGTCGCCACCATCATCGAGCGCGTCTGACGCTCACCGGACTTAACAGGAGATTTAGAACAGTGAGTGATCAGAACATCATCAATTGGGACCAGGATGCTGACGGCATCGTCGTCCTGACCATGGACGACCCGAGCCAGGGCGCCAACACGATGAACGACGCCTACATTGCGTCGATGCGTGCCACGGTTGATCGTCTTGAGGCTGAGAAGGATTCCATTACCGGTGTCGTTCTCACCTCAGCGAAGAAGACGTTCTTCGCGGGCGGCGACCTGAAAATGATGTCGAAGACCGGTCCTGCGGATTCGGCGGAAATCTACCAGCGCATCCTCGATGTGAAGGCTGATCTGCGTCGTCTGGAAACCCTGGGTAAGCCGGTTGTTTCGGCGATCAATGGTGCCGCGTTGGGTGGCGGTCTCGAAATTGCTCTCGCCACCCATCACCGTATTGCCGCGGATGTGTCGGGCAGCAAGATTGGTCTTCCCGAGGTGTCGCTGGGTCTGCTGCCTGGTGGCGGCGGCGTTGTGCGTACCGTCCGCATGCTCGGTTTGCAGAACGCGCTGATGCAGGTGCTGCTGCAGGGTCAGCAGCGTCGTCCGGCGCAGGCTAAAGAAGTAGGCATCGTTGACGAGCTGGTCGGCTCGGTTGAAGAGCTGATCCCTGCCGCGAAGGCATGGATCAAGGCCAACCCTGAAGGCGGCGTTCAACCGTGGGATGTCAAGGGCTACAAGATCCCGGGCGGCACGCCGTCCACCCCGGCTTTCGCAGCCAACTTGCCCGCGTTCCCGGCGAACCTGCGCAAGCAGATCAAGGGTGCACCGATGCCCGCGCCGCGCGCGATCATGGCCGCAGCGGTCGAAGGCGCACAGGTCGATTTCGACACTGCGCAGGTCATTGAGGCCCGCTACTTCACATCTTTGGTGACCGGTCAGGTCGCGAAGAACATGATTCAGGCGTTCTTCTTTGACCTGCAGTCCATCAATGCTGGTGCATCCCGCCCGAAGGGCATCGAGAAGACCCCGATCACCAAGGTGGGTGTTCTCGGCGCAGGCATGATGGGTGCCGGTATCGCGTACGTTTCGGCGAAGGCCGGTTTCGACGTCGTCCTCAAGGACGTCACCATCGAAGCTGCTGAGAAGGGCAAGGCGTACTCGGAAGGCATTGAGAAGAAGGCTCTTTCGCGTGGACGCACCACCGAAGAGAAGTCGAAGGCGCTGCTCGGTCGCATCACGCCCACCGCGGATGCCGCCGACTTTGCTGGCGTCGACTTTGTGATCGAGGCTGTGTTCGAGTCCACGGAACTCAAGCACAAGGTGTTTGGGGAGATCGAGGACATCGTCGCTCCTAACGCTCTGCTCGGCTCCAACACCTCAACGCTGCCGATTACCGGCCTCGCGACTGGCGTGAAGCGTCCTGAAGACTTCATCGGTATCCACTTCTTCTCGCCTGTCGACAAGATGCCGCTGGTGGAAATCATTCGTGGCGAGAAGACGTCGGATGAGGCTCTAGCTCGTGTCTTCGACTACGTGCAGGCCATCAAGAAGACCCCGATTGTCGTCAACGATTCACGTGGCTTCTTCACCTCCCGTGTGCTCGGCACGTTCATCAACGAGGCAGTGGGAATGCTCGCCGAGGGCATCGACCCCGCAACCATCGAGCAGGCTGGTCTGCAGGCTGGTTACCCGGCAGCTCCGTTGCAGCTCTCGGATGAACTCAACCTGACGTTGATGCAGAAGATCCGGAACGAGACGGTTGCTGCGCTGGAAGCTGAAGGTAAGTCGCTGCCGGAGGACAACGGTTCACGCGTCATCGACACAATGGTCGGAAAGTTTGACCGCAAGGGCAAGCTCGGCGGTGCAGGCTTCTACGACTACAAGGACGGCAAGCGCGTCGGCCTGTGGGCTGGTTTGCGTGAAGAGTTCGGTTCCAAGGAACTTGAGGTTCCGTTTGAGGATTTGATCGAGCGCATGCTGTTCATCGAGGCCATTGAGACGCAGAAGTGCTTCGATGAGAACGTTCTCGAAACCACCGCGGACGCCAACATTGGCTCCATCTTCGGTATCGGCTTCCCGCCGTGGACCGGTGGCGTCCACCAGTACATCGTCGGGTACGACGGCCCGGCTGGTAAGGGCAAGGCAGGCTTCGTCAAGCGCGCTGAGGAATTGGCTGCCACTTACGGTGCCCGCTTCACTCCTCCGGAGTCCCTGAAGGGTTAAGTAGTTAGTACGCCGAATGGGCCATCGACCGACTAGATCGGCTGGTGGCCCATTCGGCGTCTGTAGGTCAGTAAATCTGGTGGGCTCTACCCGTTCCACCACGGGCGCAGCGGCACGTGGGCTTCGCCTTTGGGTCCGAGTTTGACGGCAAGCACCTGGTGCAGCTGCACGGTGTTGCGTTCAAAACCGAGACGCGAGCCTGCCATGTACAGACCCCACACGCGGGCAGTTCCGTCACCGACTTCTTCGACCGCTGCGTCCCAGTTCTCGACCAGGTTGGCGCACCAGTCGCGCAGCGTCAGTGCGTAGTGTTCGCGCAGGTTCTCTTCGTGCCGCACCTCAAGCCCGACGTTTTGGATTTCGGAAATGATGCGACCAGAACCGGTCAGCTCACCGTCCGGGAACACGTAGCGGTCGATGAAGCCGCCAGCTTTGACGTTCGATTTGTTGCTGGGACGGGTGATGCAGTGGTTGAGTAGTCGTCCACCTTCGCGCAGTTTTTCTTTGAGCTGACTGAAGTATGCGGGATAGTTGTGGACGCCAATGTGCTCGGTCAATCCGATCGAGGAAATCGCGTCGAAACCGGTTTCTGGAACATCGCGGTAGTCGCTAAAGCGCACCTCAGCGAGATCACTGAGCCCTTCTTCGGCGATCGCGTTCTGTGCCCATTCGGCCTGTTCCTTCGACAGCGTTGCACCAATAACTTTGACGCCGCGCCGCGCTGCGTAACGGACCATGGAACCCCAGCCGCAACCAATATCGAGGAGCCGATCCCCAGGCTGGAGACCCAACTTGTCGAAGACAAGTCGGTACTTGTTTTCCTGCGCTACTTCCAGGGAGGCTCCGGTGTCTGGGTACACCGCGCACGTGTACGTCATGGACGGCCCGAGTACGTACTCGTAGAACGTGTTGGAGACGTCGTAGTGATGGTGGATGGCTTCGGCGTCGCGGGTGCGTGAATGGCGCAGTCCTTCCGCGACGCGGCGCCACCGCGGCAGATGTTCCTGCGGTGGGGGAGCGATGGGGCGCAACAGATCCCAACCCAGCGAGCGGGTGATCCCGGCGAGTGCTCGCGCTGAGGGGCGCCGCAGATGGATGTCGTCACCCATGACTTTGAGCAGCTCGTACGGGTCGCCTGGGTGGACGCCACGCGCTTCCAAATCACCAGAGACGTAGGCGCGGGCCAGGCCCAAATCACCTGGTGCCGTGGCGAGGTAGGTGGTTCCGCGACGCGAATTCAGGTGCAAACCGTAGGGGGCGTCCTTGGGTCCGGTGGCGCTTCCGTCGTAGGCCGTGAAACGGATCGGGAGCGTCCCGTCAGAGAGAACCTCAAGGATCTCAGCGAGATTCAGCTTGTCGGTCCGCGCATCCTTCATGGTCGTCATCGACGTTGCACCGCCTTCGAGAATAGGTCCAAGAACCGTGATTTCGGATCGTACTTCTGACGTAGTTCGGTGTAGCGGTCTCCGCCGTAGTACAGACGCTCGAAGTCTTCGAGCGAGTAGTACGAGTCGGAGTACAGGGATTTGTGGCCGTCGAAGTCGTTGACTTTGTCTTCGATCAGCCGGTTTGCGGCACCTTCCTGCTCGCCGGACACCACGGGAACGGAGGACCAGAATCCGACGTTGACGTAGGTCCGTTTGGGTTCGAGCGGGTACAGCGGCCAGGGCCGTTGGGCCGATGCACCTGCCGGTGCGGGTTCACGTAGGCGCAGCGGGCATAGCCACAGTGGTTCGATGGGAATGTTGTCTAAGAACCAGTGCAGGAAATCGGCGGTGCGCTCGATGGGCACCTCGACGTCTTGGACGACGCGTTCGCGCGGCGGATTACCTTTGCGGGCTTCGATGCGGTCCGCGATGTTGTGCTTGTGATCGAGTGCGATCAGCTTCCAGTAGAAACTGCTGCGCAGCAAACGCTTTGGCCACAACCGGCGAATCTTCGGGTTCTGGGCGCCGAAGGCGCGTGAGCACCAAAACCAGTCGGTATCCCACCGCCACAGGTAATCAAGGGTGGTGAGTAGATCCGTCTTGGGATGGTTGACGGACTCATGCTGGATGGAGCGGTAGTAAATCTCGGAACCGGTGTAGTCGCTGACCGCCGCGCCGTCGTCGGTTTGCCGCCCCAGCGTCAAATAGCTTTCGGTGGCAGTAAATACGACGCCGTCGAGGTA
>JAAYXN010000332.1 GCA_012515885.1 Rhodococcus sp. (in: high G+C Gram-positive bacteria) | reverse complement strand
CCTTCCAGGCAGCCGTTCCGGTTCTCTCCCAATTGCTCAAGGCCGAGATGGCCGAACGCGAGACACGATCAATCGCCTATCAGCTCAAGGTCGCGCGCTTTCCAACCTACAAGGACCTGGCTGGCTTTGATTTTGCCAGTAGCGAGATCAATGAGGCCCTGGTGCGCCAGCTTCATTCAGGGGCTTTCATCGACAAGAGCGACAACGTGGTGTTGGTGGGCGGGCCGGGAACCGGCAAGACCCATATCGCCACAGCGCTGGGCATCCAGGCCATCGAGCATCACCGCAAGAGGGTTCGCTTCTTCTCGACTGTCGAGTTGGTCAATGCGCTGGAACAGGAAAAGGCTCAGGGCAAGGCCGGGCAGATCGCCAACCGGCTCATCCATTCTGACCTGGTTATTCTCGACGAGCTTGGATACCTGCCCTTCAGCGCATCAGGAGGGGCATTGCTCTGCCGCCAGAGCTGCTTTTGCAATGGGCGAGGCGCGGCCAGTTGCGCCCGCATGCGCGCGCCTTGCAGATGATGGCCTTCGAGCGGCCACAGCAACGCGGAAGGTGCATGGTTTGTGCCGCAGATGACCACCGGCACACCGCGTTCGGCCAAGCGGGTGAAAACGGTATTGGACCAGCGCAGGCCGGGGGCATGAGCAATGACGCCGCCGATGTCGTCGAGCGCAATCCGCCCGACTTCTTCCCCCTGGCGTTCGACCAGAAGGAAGCCCCGATGCACATGGAGGAACACGTCCTCGCTGGAAATATCGATGATCCTGTCCATGGCCGCGAAGATAGCGGATGGCGGGCATGTCCACAGATTTATCGTTTGTTTACCTTAACGTCCCTGCTTTCTGGCATCGCGACTGGCTCTGTCCTGCGGACCGGGATCGAAGACCTGGCCGATCTCATCGATGCGGACCTGGCGCACCTTTATCGCTTTTAACGCGTTTGGCGTTTTCGAGAAATTGCGGAAAAGGTCGTTTGCATCTTTGTGACGATCATCCAATTTGCCAGCTTCGTTATGAGCGTCGAGATATATTTGCTTGTTTCTTTGGTCGAATTTGCGAACACGCGCAACTATGCGCTGGCCTGTGTCGGGGTGTTCGTAAGCAACCATGTCTCCCAATTTGAGGCTCATGGTCTTCCGTGGGTTATGATGGATGGTCGGCATTGGCGACACATAATCTGCCCGGTGCGCGTCGAAAACGGAAACAACCTCCGCATCCCATCTGCCATCCGGCAACTCTCAGACGTCGTAACGGAAATTGCCTCCTGCAGCATATCCCTTATAGACCTTACCGTGTCGGTCGGCGATCGGAATGACGCTGACGACCTCAACCACACGCACTCGACGAATACCCCTGTAGCGCGGGTCCCGGTCCTTGATCCGTTGCAGCGCCGCGGTGAAGTCCTTTCCCGTCAACCCATAGGTTTCCGTCTCCAGATGATCGCGCAATTGATCGTCCCGGATCGAGGGCAGGTCCTTGGGTTCGAGCGAGAGGAAAGGCTTGCGCCGCACGACGATGGGCACGCCGTCACGCCGTCGTGACGCTCTTCCGCCCGCAGTTCAAAAATACCGGTCAAGCGGTAACTAGGAAAGACTGATTTCAACAGAACATTACTTCGATTGAAGTTCGTTTCCTAGCCGATCCTCGCCCCTGCCACTCCCGTTGTCGAGAGAGGTGCCAAGAAACCATGCAATCGATGATTTTTCTATTCCGTAGGAAAGACTAGATTGCCATACGTACGTTAAATTTCGTATGCGCATTGTCGCCATTGACACTTGTGACCGCAGTGACATAATTCAGTCACTGCCTAGCAGTTCAGAAAACGCGGTCTGGCTGTTAACAAGCTTCGACAGCACCAAATAAGGCGCATCCTCCGGGGTGCGCTTTTTTATTTGTCGCTTCCGGGCACACTTGTGCCTGAGGCTGCAGTATATTTTTTGACTTGGAGGAGTGGTGCTGCTGGACAGGATTGAACTGTCGGCCTCTCCCTTACCAAGGGAGTGCTCTACCACTGAGCTACAGCAGCTAAAAGCAACGCGCTCCGGGTCGGGGCGAATGCGGGCCGTTACTGCCACAGG
>JAAYXN010000331.1 GCA_012515885.1 Rhodococcus sp. (in: high G+C Gram-positive bacteria) | reverse complement strand
TGTATTCCTGAGACAGAGGCGTACATCCGGTATCGCCTGAATGAGCTCTCGTCGCGGAACGAGCATCATCGGTTCGAGGAGATCGCGACACGGGTCGCCCAGAAGCGGATCAGCTCAAACATCTTAATCGCGACCGGACCGGTCAGCTCGGGTGGCGATCAGCAGAGAGACGCAGAAACGTTCACAACTCGCCTACCTAATGAACTGCCGCACTCGGCAGGATTCGTGGCCGCTGCTTCGACCTCACCTGTGGTCCTGGCCTGCACCGTCCAAAGTGGGGGCCTGAAGCAGAAGATCCTCAGTGACCTCGCCGGCATCTGCGCCTACGAGGCGGCTGATGTTGACCATGTCGCATTCTTCAGCGTGCACCCCATCTCCGAGGGCGTGACCCACGAAGTCCAGCAGACCGCCCGCGAGTCCTACGGAGTGAACCTGGACATCTTCTGCGGCGGCGACATCGCGACATTCCTCGCCGAGACAGACTTGGTGTGGGTCGCACGACACTACCTCGAACTGCCTTCACATCTGGTCCCCACGCCGGAAGACGAGCCGGCACCGCAGTGGTACGCGGACCTGATCGAAGGGTTGCGGCACAACCATGGGCCAGTAGCACTGACGCCAGCGGTACAAGGCGAGATCACTCACGGACTTCGACACGCGACCTGGGACGAGCACGCGAACGCCGACTTGCCGGAGTGGTTGGACTTCATGGGGACGTTCCTAGCTGACTCCGCAGACGGCTCGGACACCGAGCTGGTGTTCCGAGCATGCTACGAGATGGCTATCGCGCGGTTCCGGGGCATGGGCGTCGCAGCCGGAATCGAGGACTTGGTTCGTCGCGCCATCGACTACGCGTGTACGAGCCCCCGGCCGAACATCGTTGACGACGCTGTGACGCTCTGCGCGTACTGGGGGACGATGTGGATGACCGGGGTCGCGAAGGCCGAGGCATCCGAGATCAATGCAGCGATGGCGCGGCTACGATCGCATCTTGTCAACCTACTCGACGCCACAGATTCGGTAACGCATCCGGTGCGGTCGGCGACGTTGACGGGAACACTCGCGTTCGCCCACCTGGTACCGGACTGGGAGCGTATCGAGACGACTGACGGCAAGCCCCCACCCGCCGCGGTTGCCTCCAACGTCGGAGTGCAACTGGACGAGTCCGCCGTCGAAACCTCGGCATTGCCGGTGTCGCACCTGTTCGACTTCGATGCGGCGATGTCCTATCTGACGCAGCTGGTCGACCTACTGCCACGGGCTCGCGCCTACTCGTCCAGCGAACTCGCGCGTCTGTTCACGATGTACGCGCCCGCAGCCTCCGGGCACACCAACTACGAAAAGGTCCGTGACGGCTTCGACACCGTGCTGGCCCAAGTACAGGGCGACTCCGCCACCGCCGAGCGATGCCGCGATCGCGGGATGGCATTCGTGAGGGCCGGCCAACCCCTGAGGGCTCTGGCCGAACTGCACAACGCGAAAGCACAATGGTTCAACGGGGACACCATCTACGGCGCCATCCTCACGATGCGCTACCTGGGTTCGCTATACGCCGGCCTCGGGCTGATGTACGCGGCCAAGATGTACGCGTGCACCGCCGCCGCCCTGGCCATGATGAGCGACGACACCGACGTGCAGGT
>JAAYXN010000330.1 GCA_012515885.1 Rhodococcus sp. (in: high G+C Gram-positive bacteria) | reverse complement strand
TGTACCTGCCGCCAACGAAAAGCGATGGCCCACGGGTCGGTATTTATGACGGTCAGGGCGAACTGGCTGCGGTCGTTCCGCTGCCCGAAGAAGCTACCGAGCATGCTGTGGCCACCACCGTGGTGGGCACGGTGACGTGGTGGACGGGTTCTTCTGTGGTGGCGTTTAACTCGTCCGATCTTGAACCGAGATGGAGCCTGCCGGAAACCCGCGGCCCGGCTACCGCAATGGCCAATGAACTCCTTATCCCGGTGCCCACTGGCCTGGCGATCATTAACCCCGCGACGGGTCTGGCGGAACGCACAATCGGAGTCACCCGGCCCCACTCTGAGACCGCCATCATTCCAGGGGTGATCGGGAACGTCGTCGTCGAGCAACGCGGAGATATCGTGGTGGCCCTGCGCTAAACGGCTAGGTAGCCAGACAAGCGCAGGACTTAAGCTCAGTGACCTATCAGGACTCTGCGGCTGGGGTGAACGTAACCAATTCCGAACCCGCCCAATACTTTGCGAGGTTCGTGGCCAGATCTTGGTAGGCCTGGGCGCCCTTGTTTTTGCGTCCCGCCAACACTGTGGCACCGGAGGCGGAGGCTTCTGCAAAACGCACCGTCCGCGGGATCGGTGGCCACAGCACCGGAAGGTCATAGCGATCAGAAACGTCCGCGAGGACGTCGCGGCTATGGGTGGTGCGGGCGTCGTACAGGGTGTGCACAGCACCGAGTAGCACCAGATCCGGGTTGGTGATCTGCTGCACCTCCTTGACAGTGCGCAGTAACTGTCCAACTCCCCTGTGCGCCAACGTTTCGCACTGAAGCGGCACCAGCACTGACTGTGCCGCGGTGAGACCATTGAGCGTCAAAACACCCAGTGACGGCGGGCAGTCAACGATGATCGTGTCGTAATCCGCCAACAGTGACGACAGCGCGCGCTTCAACGTGAATTCTCGCCCAGGGCGCATCAACAGCATTGCCTCAGAACCCGCGAGATCGATTGTGGCGGGAAGCAAATCGATGCCTTCATCAGTGGTCACGATCGCTTCCTGAGGACGGAGATCATCCGTGAGCACCTCATGCACCGAACGCTCCAGACGATCCGGATTATGGCCGAACGAGAACGTCAAACACGCCTGCGGATCAAGATCGACCATGAGCACCCGCTGCCCCAGCCCCACCTACGCGGCCGCCAACGAAGCCACCGTCGTGGTCTTAGCCACGCCGCCTTTTTGATTTGCCACTGCCAGAACCGTCGTCACGGCCTCGATCTTCGCGCACTTCACTAAAAGAGGCGAGTCTTCTCGGCATATTTCCTGGAAAACACTGTGCCATGATGGGACATATGGACGCAGCAGCGGACACCCACCGCATCGTTCTGCTACGACACGGCGAGACCGAATGGTCACGCACGGGTCAGCACACAGGCGCCACCGATATTGAGCTCACCGAACGGGGACGGCAGCAAGCAGCCGCTGTTGGTCCGGTTCTCCAAGGGCTCGATCTGCGAGATCCGCTCGTCGTCTCCAGTCCACGACAACGAGCGCTCGATACGGCTCAGCTGGCAGGACTCAGCGTCGACCGGGAGTGGGATGCGGTCACCGAATGGGACTACGGCGACTATGAGGGCCTGACCACCCCGCAGATCCGTGAAGACGTTCCGGATTGGACCGTGTGGACCCACCCCTGCCCCGGCGGGGAGCAAACCGACCATATTCTTGGACGTGCTGATCTGGTGCTGTCCGTGGCGCGTTCTCAACTGAGCCAACGTGACGTCGTGATCGTGGGGCACGGCCATTTTTCGCGGGTACTGATTGCGCGGTGGCTCGACCTCCCCGTCGTTGAAGGCCGACGTTTCGCGATGTCGCCGGCAAGTTTCACCCTGCTCGGCTTCGAGCACGGCGACACACCGCAGGTCCTCCAACACAACTACTCTCGCGAACCCTAATTTTCTCTGACGGACCCGTGATCTTCTCTCGCGAGCCCCGCCCTTAAGCTCGCGAGTTCTGACAGTCTCCGGCGAACCAGCCCCCGACCATGGAGGATCCTCATGATCCGTCGCGCACGGCCCGACGACTGCGCCGCTATCACCGACATGATTTACCAGCTCGCCGAGCATCTGGGTGCGCGTGAGCAGTGCACGGTAAGCCGAAGCGACATCGAGCGCGCACTCTTTAGCCCGGGGGCCGCCGTCTTCGCACACGTCGCCGTATCGGACACTTCCGGCACGGCTCAGGTGGTGGGTATCGCAGTGTGGTTCCGCAATTTTTCGACATGGGACGGCACGCAGGGCATCTATTTGGAAGACCTCTTCGTCTCCCCCACT
>JAAYXN010000329.1 GCA_012515885.1 Rhodococcus sp. (in: high G+C Gram-positive bacteria) | reverse complement strand
CGACGGGATCTGTTGCGTGTGCGTCGGGGTCAGGACTCACCTGGAATCCGATGGAGAGACCGTCGACGTTGTGGGTAGTTGTTGTGGCGAAGTAAGCGTCGGTGACCTCCGGTAGCGCTGCGATGCCAGCGAGGATCTGGTCAGGATCAGCATCAAGCTTGACGACGGCGGAGACGTCTTCGAGTTTGCCAGCGAGCAGTTCAGTCGCCTTGTCACTGTCGCCCAGGAGGTTTCGGCCCATTCCGAGGCCGAACACTGCCGAAAGAGCGGTCGCCGAGATCGTCAATACGATCGTGGCGTTCTGCGGGATTTGCTGAAGCGCCGTCTTGAGGCCGAGCAGCACGTTGCGCGATCCGCGTGTCGACTCCAGCGGCAGATAGGTGCGCCGGAACGAATGCGTGGCAATGCCGCCTCGCAGGGCTGCCACCGTTGTCGTCTTCCGAACCCGGGCCGCAGCCAGTCCAGCAACGGCGAGAACCAGGCCCAGGGTGGCCACGGTGGTGAGGGCTGCTGCGGCAGGTGAGAACCCGGCTTTCCAGGTGAGCCCGTTCTGCGCATGGAATGAGGTCTCGACAGTTGGCATGAGCAGGTACGACAGGCCAACCCCGGTAAGAGACGCCACCGCAGTGAGCAGGGCATACGGAGCCACGAGCGAACCTACGATTCCAGCGGTCGTGAATCCCGCAGCGCGAAGCGCCCCAATGGCGGTGATGTCCGTCGCGAGCAGGTTGCGCAGCACGAACCGAATGACGACGGCGGCAACCGACACGGCTATCACGGCAAGTGCAGCGAGGATGGCAACGTAGATCGAGGCAGACATCATTGCCCCGGACTTCAGGACCGACATGTCGTGTTGCCACCACGCCACTAGTTCCTGCTGAGGGGGGAGTTGCTGATTGGCCATCTTGATGGCGGCGCTGAGGGCCTGGGAGGCCTCGAGCGGGCTGGCTGCGTTGACCTTTACCAGGGTGGTTGGGGCGAACCCTGGCGCCTGGATATCAAGGTCCGGAACACCAAAGGTCAATAGGCCCCATCCGGGCACACCCCCGTACAGATCCTCAATGAAACCTTGGATGTGGAAGGTCGACGAACCGGTGGAAGTGTCGAACGTGATGGCATCCCCGAGCGCATAGTTACCGGAAGCCGCCAAGACGGACGGTGCCCACACGGGGTTGGTGACGTCGGTGGGATGTTCGCTGATTCGGCTGAACTGGCCAAGCCGTGGCTGGGCGTCGATATCGACGAAGGCCACGGCGCTGTACATGTCCACACCGCCGTAGTCGAGCGTTGCTGCTGCGGTTACGGCCGGGCTCAACTCAATGTCGGTGACGTTCGGGTCTGCGGCAAGCACTTGCTCGAGTGTTCCGACTGCTGGACTCGTGCTCACCACAGCCATCACGTCGGGTGAGTTCCATTCAGTGGCCTTGCGATCAACGTTCTCGCCGTAGTCGAGAAGTAACAGGATTCCGATGTTGGCAAGCATCGCCGCGAGCAACGTGAGGACAGCTATGGCCAGCGTTTGACCTGGCCGTTTGCGCAGGTGGCGTCGGATCAACAGGCCGGTGACAGTCATGTTCACCACCCCATCTCGGCAAGGAAGGTGGCGGTGCATTCGGTGCGGGCCGGATCGGCAGAATCGAGCCCTGTCAGATCCAGTTCGCCTTGGATGGTTCCGTCGCGCAGGTAGAGGATGCGTGAGCCGTTAGCCGCAGACCTGACGTCGTGGGTCACCATGACGATGGTCTGGCCACCTGCGTTGATGGTCGTGAGTAGGTCGAGGACGACGCGAGAGAACTCCGAGTTCAGTTGCCCGGTGGGTTCGTCCGCGAAGAACACCGTTGGGTTGTTGATGAGACCACGGACCAAACCAGCTCGGGCAGCTTCACCACCGGAGAGCATGGATGGGAACTTCTTCCGGTCAGCGGCGGTCAGACCCACGAGGTCGAACAGTTCATTGGCACGTTCGCGCACGGCGCTACGGCTCTTCGTGAGCAGGCCCACAGCCATGACGTTGTCCATGACACTGAGCGAATCCAGCAGATAGACCTGTTGGAACATGAACCCGCAGTGGGTTCGGCGGAACCGGGCTAGGCGGTCTTCGGAGTAGTCGGAGATGACCTGGCCATCGAAGGTCACCGAACCAAGCGTCGGACGGTCCATCCCGGACAGTGCATACAGCAGCGTGGACTTGCCAGCGCCAGAGGGACCCATGATGACGGTGAAGGAACCTTCTTCGATCACCAAGTCGAGGTTCTTCAACACATGCTGTTGCACGCCAGCGTTGGAGAACGTTTTCGACAGCTTCTCGGTAGTGATGATTGCGGTGGCTGCCAT
>JAAYXN010000328.1 GCA_012515885.1 Rhodococcus sp. (in: high G+C Gram-positive bacteria) | reverse complement strand
GTCCTTGAAACCGAGTCCAATGCGCTCTTTGAGGAACTTGCCCGACCCGGGCGGCGCCTCGTCGCATCCTGGCTTTTGCATACAGAACTTCATTGCGCAGCGGGCAGAAACCCCATCGATATTGCGCTAGATGCCGTGTCAGAAGCGCTCGATCTCATCACGCTCGTCGATGTCATGAGAGGAGACCTCCTCGCAGCGGGTACACATGCACCACTGCGCTCTAACGATGCACTCCATCTCGCGACTGCGCTCCGCCTCGGGGTGGATGAAATGATCACCTACGACAGCGAATTGGCTGCCGCTGCACGTGACGCGGGGATTCGAGTTGTTGCGCCTGCAGGCGATACAACTGATTGATTAGCAATCTTCGGCGCTCTTTCGATATGGCCCTGCGCGACCGGGATCTTCAGGTCCCTCGACAAACCGCTCACTGCAGAGAACCGGCTAGCGCCACTGCCAACCACGCTGTGGCGAACTCTGCATCGGACGCACTCTGGCTATAGCCGACCTCGCGCAGCCGCGACAACAACTCCGCCCGATGCGGACTGCCGTGCTCACCCAGCCACCGGACATCGTCATCAATAGCCCCGATAGAGCGGCGCACCAATCGACGACCAGCTGTCGCAGCGCGAAGCGCCCATCGGCCCAGAATTTCATCAGGCGTGATCGCCGCATACATAGCCTCCGCCGCTTCGCCGGAGTCGGCAAGGACGGCGCGGCCGCTTGAGGCAGGAGGCTGGTCCAGTCCAGGGAACAACCCCTCCTCGCTATCCGGTTCCTCACTATCCGGCAATGTGAGAGCGAGGATCTCCCCCGCTCGAACCCGAAGCCGCACCGTCGTCCCAGGTCGAGCGGCGACAACACGCAGCAGCCGTAGTGCGCCAAGTTCGGTTGCAGCAGCAGTCGGCGTAAACGACCTGATTGAACCGGACTCGGTGGTAACGACCAGCGCAGCGGTATCCCCCTGTGGTCGCACACCGTTCACGGTCCCCGTCACGTCACTGATTCCCTCAGGCAGACGTGGCGGCTCCGCTGGCTTCGAAGACATCGACGCCCTGACACTGCGCCCAGTCCCCAACCTGCCCTCAGCGCTGACAGTCGCGGAGGTGAGCAACAGTTGTCCTCGACCAAGTTGGGCGTGAGTGGCCAGCAGGTCACCGAGCCCAGCAGGGGTTTGGTAGGCCGTCGGCACATCGTCCGCCGCACCCGGCCGCACTGTATTGACCGAGTAGGTACGGCCCTCGTCGTCGACCAAAGTGGTTACCACCCCGGCGTAGCCGCTGCCGGTAAGGACCGGCTCGCAGCACACTCCGTGGAGACGCAATCCCGTGGTGACGGTGAATGCCCGCCGTGCAACGCCGATTTCATGTGCAGTCACCGATCCCTCGCGGTGGGCGCGCTGCAATTCGTGCACTGCCAACGCGGCATCACGCAGGGTGTCTGACGACGGCGTCCCATACATCGCGGTCAGGGCCCCAGCCAACCGATGCAATCCAGCATTGCGCGCGAGGTGCACAGCCTGCATCAACCGGGTGCGCTCAGCGACAGTCAGCTCCCCGAGACCAATACTCACCACAGCAGCAACGGTCGAAATAGCAAATTCCATTGCACTGCATTGGGATTCATTCAGATACGCATCGGAATCCGATACAGCAACCTCCGCAGCAACTGTGTGGTCGGCAGCAACTTCCGCTACCGACTCAGCGACCGGACTAGCCGAAATCACGGCCGCCCGATGCGCGCATTCAGGCGCCAGCAGGCAGTCACAGGACACGTCCTGCGGTGAGCTGACCGTCACCGTCGCTTTGCCGATCACCACCAGAGTGGATTCACCAGACGAAGAGACTTGCCACTCAGGCCGCTGCGCCAGCAGTTTCGTCGCCCGCTGCACCAGTCGAGCCGGAAGCGCAGCGATTGATGCCGCCAGTACCGGGTCGAGTGCGGGCAACTCGGTGCTCACTAGGCGGATCCGTTCACTGTCTCAGCAACCCACTCTGCGAGCCTCGTCGGACTGACTGCCGATACCGGCATTCCGGCCGCGGCCACCGCCTGCGCCGTCGCAACGTGGTACCGGGCTACCCCGGTGTCGTCGAGCGCTGCGCAGCCAAGCATCTGCACCCCGGATTCTGCGAGCGATGAGATTCCGGCAAGCAAAGGTGCGGCTGGTCCGTTTTCCTCGAAGTCTGTAATCATCACCAGCAGAGTTCGTTTGGGCACTTTCACTCGCGCGGCTGCCGCGGCAACGCCCAGCCAGATCGATGTCCCGCCACCAACACTGATCTCCGTGAGCAGCGCGAGGGGATCCTCAACTTGCTCACTCAGATCAACGATTTCGGTAGAGAACGCTAGGAAAGTCACCGATAGTGCGGGCACCCCGGCAAGAACCGCGGCCACCAACGCCGCATACACCGTCGATGCCTCCATCGACCCGGAGACATCGACGACGATAATGATGTGCCAGTCCGGTTGCCGCACCGCACGCTGCGCAAATACCGGCTGCGCGGCGACGATTCGATGCTGGCCGTCGTCGTCGCGATAGACGTGTTTCAGGTTGGCTGCGATTGTGCGACGCGGATCGAGTAGCCGGGTATTGCGGCGGGTCGGCCGCGCGGTCCGCAGCCCTCGAAGTGCAGGGCGTAGTTGGGTGGCGAGACGCTTAGTCAGTTCCTCCACGCAGCGCCGCACCAGTGGCCGTAGTTGTGCGAGCCGCGCCTCGGGCAGTCCGCCGCTCAGCGCGAGCATGGTGGTGAGCAGTTCCACTGAGGGCCGCATCTGGTCGGGCGAGAGGGTAAGAGCCGCTCCGGCGTCGCCTCGGTCTGCAGCCTGCGCCAAAACATCCTCGCGCACGTCAGCACCAAAGAGTTCGAGCAGGTCATCGGACCATTCCCGGACCGACGGATAGGAACGTTCACTGCCAGCCCCACCACCGAGGCCCAATTGGTCTTCGACTCGGGTCGAGGGCGCCCCGTAGAGACGGTCGAGTGAGCGGCACAATGCCCGCGCTTCCGGCTGCGCATCCCGGCGGCGACCGAGGATCAGCTGCCAGCGCACACCGGGCGTGAAGGCAGCGTCAGCCAACCCGAGTGCACGCAAGCGGGCAAAGGTTTGCTGGTCGTCCGCGGCCCATCCTGCTACCAGCTCCGGGTCCACGTGTGATCGTCGACCAGCGGTGGAGGTGGTGCGTTCAATCTCGGCCAGCAACCGGTCGCGGGCCTCGGGGTCGGCCCCGTCGAAAGCTCCACGCAACGCAGGCAAACGCGCGACGAATCCTGCGTCCGTCAGTTCAGTGATCACGGTATCGAACGCTGCGAGTGCTTCGGGGTCAGTAAGCAGCAGGTGGGGAACGGCCGCAAGCAGTCCCTGTACGTAACCCACAATCCGCGGCCGATCCCCCGATCCGATCAGCTGCGCCACGTCGGCACTCAACGCAGTGATCGCGTCGGTACCTGCCTCAGACCCTGCGTTATCGGCAACGAGTAGTGCTCGTGCCGCTCCGCGAATGAGCGACGAGGATGTGCCGTTGGCGAAACCAGTAATGTTGCGTCGCAATCGAAGTCGGCCGTCCCCGGAGCTACGCGACAGGATGCGATACGCCTCCGCCAACACGCGCGCATCCTCGATGTCGGTGGCACCTGCCATGCCTTCGATTTCGCGGACGATCGGTCCAGTGAGTTCGGTACGCACCGTGGCTATTTCGTCATACAGTCCCTTGATCCCGGGTGTCAGCGCGCCCGCGAACTGTCCAGCAAGAACCTCTTCGCACAGCGCCACCGCGCCCGTCAGTTCAGTGAGCGCTGCCTCGTGCGGAAAGGTGCGGCGTACCTGCTCCACGAGATCACGCACGAGTGCGCCGAGTGCGCCGTAGAGCGCCTGCCGCAGGACGCGAAGCACCGTCTGGCACGACTGTCCCTGTTCGCTGCCAACCAGCCCGTGCCGCAGGCGGGCGGCAGCGACCTGCGGCACCGTCACCCCGAATCGTGCGGCGGCAGCGATGGACGCGTGCGTCGACGACGAAACACCCACTTCCCAGCGATTTCCGACAGTGCGCGCTCCCCCGGGGCCGATTCCCGCCACAGGCTGTCCGTAGGAGATCGCTGCTGCGGCGAACTGGTGCAGCAGGACCTCGCGCGCAGCATCGAGGTCGCTGCGCAGCGGTTCCAGGCGTAGTTCCGCCTTGTCACTGGGAAGTTTTGTCTGGGCGAGACGTCGATCCACATCGTCGGCAAGCCCTGTCCTCGGAGCAGCGGGCGCGACCGTTCCGCGTGCAGCTCCCACCAAAACATCCTGTGCCGCGGCTGCAACAACACGCCCTCGCCCCAAGACGTCGCCCTGAGCGAACACCGTCGTCATTGCTTCAAGCAGTTCGCGGCGCCCGGGTGCTGGCAGCCCGCGCAAAGACGCTAAATCCAGCGCCATCCTGGCTGCTTCAGCGATCTCTGGGGTGCCACATGGCTGTTTGCGACGACGGATCGCGACGCCGATGTCGGTGAGGGTCGCGATCACCGCTGCCCGCAGCGCAGCGGGAGATCCCCCTGACTCAAGCACGGTTTGCTGCCAGGCGGGGTCGGCAATACCGGCTGGATAGCCGGAGCGTGAATCCAGCTCAGCGCTGCCATAGGGCACCAGTGAACCGACGGGCGTAGCCACTGCCGGGTGACGAGCCAACAGGTCTGCGTCGGCGCGCTGTTGTTCGGGGTCAGCAAGCAAGTCGGTAGTCAACGCGGGTGCGTGGAAGGCTCCGATCACCGCGGCGACGGCCTGCCCCTCACAGGACCGCAAGCCTTCCCGCATCGCCGCCTCACGCAGCTCCGTCTGCATGTCAGCGACGTCGTGGTCGGCTCGCCTGGCGAAGCCGACCGCGAGTGCTGCGCGCCTGATTTCCTCGGCACCCGCGCCGCAGCCACGCGACTCGACCAGTACGTCCCAGCTGTCGACAGACGATTCGGCGCCCACCCGGTCTTCGATTGCCGCACCCACTACCGGCGACGACGCTGCCGCAGTAAGTCCTGCACGAGGCACCGCAGCCGACAGATCAATGCACTGCACCGGCACCGAGTTTTGGTGTGCCCATTGCAGTGCCACGAACTCGGGGCTGAACGCAGCGAACGGATAGAAGCTCAGTGACTCCCCGACCGGGTCCGCGAGCGCGAACGCCACTGGCGGGACAGTCTCGGGGTGTCCGATCCACTGCGTCCATTCGCCAGCTTCAGCTGGCAGTTCGACTGCCAGCACCTGCGGCCGCGCCTCAT
>JAAYXN010000327.1 GCA_012515885.1 Rhodococcus sp. (in: high G+C Gram-positive bacteria) | reverse complement strand
TGCGATCGGGTTTGCGACGCCTCGGCGTACTTGAGAACGCTAGTGAGTTGTGATGGAGACGCTGCAACCAGGAGTATCCGCGCGGATAGTGCTGCGTCGAGTGCCCGCCTTTCCCGCTCGCAGCGCCATCTTTGCTATCGAGCTTTACCGCAGTTACGTATCACCACTTCGGATGCCGACCTGTCGTTTCACTCCCACGTGCAGTGAGTACGCGGTCGAGTCGCTGCGCACGCATGGATTATGGAAGGGCCTGGCCCTATCTGTGATCCGCCTAGCGAAATGCGCGCCTTGGCATTCCGGTGGATGGGACCCGGTACCTGCGAAGAAAGACCCCAGTCCGCTGAGTTTGGACGAACAGAGGAGTACATAGAGCCGTGCTCGATTTCATCTACTATCCGGTCTCCTGGATCCTATGGTTCTGGCATAAGGTCTTCGGTGCCGTCCTGGGTGCAGACAACGGTTTCGCGTGGGCCCTGTCCGTGGTGTTCCTGGTGTTCACCCTCCGATTGGTGCTGTACAAGCCTTTCGTGAAGCAGGTGCGCACCACGCGTCAGATGCAGGAACTGCAGCCGCAGATTAAGGCGCTGCAGAAGAAGTACAAGGGCGACCGTCAGCGCCAAGCAATGGAAATGCAGAAGCTGCAGAAGGAACACGGATTCAACCCGCTCATGGGTTGCCTCCCGATCCTTGCGCAGGCGCCGGTCTTCCTTGGCCTGTTCCACGTGCTTCGTTCGTTCAACCGCACCGGTACCGGTTTCGGTCAGCTGGGTTTGACCCCAGAAGAGAACGCTGCGATCGGCAACTATGCGTTTAGCCCGACCGACGTCCAGTCCTTCCTGAGTGCACGTCTGTTTGGTGCTCCGATCTCAGCGGCCATCACCAGCCCCGAAAGCGTGCTTGTTGCCTTCGAGCCGTTCGGTGGCATTCCGTCTGTCGTCAACATCGCGGCCGTCGCGATCCCGCTGATGATCGTTGCCTCCATCGCGACGCACTTTAACTCCCGCGCATCCGTCGCACGTCAGAGTCCGGAAGCTGCGGCAAACCCGCAGTCCGCGATCATGAACAAGCTCGCGCTGTACGTCTTCCCGCTGGGTGTCCTCGCCTTCGGTGCGTTCCTGATGATCGCAATCCTGCTCTACTGGGTTGCTAACAACATCTGGACCTACGGCCAGCAGCACTTGGTCTTCCGTCGTATCGACAAGGAAGAAGAAGAGAAGAAGGCGGCAGCGCTTGAGCGCCGCGCCGCTAATGCTCCCAAGCCCGGTGCGAAACCAGGAACAGCGAAGAAGAAGAAAGCTCAGGCCGATGCTGTTGAGGAGTCAGAGGCGACTTTGAGTGAGCTCGCCGAAGATGCCGAATCAGACACAGACGGCAACAGCTCGTCCGGTACATCGGCGAAGTCGACCGGTAGCGGAAACCAGGCTAAGCCTGCAAAACCCAAGCCGCAGAATCGACCGCAGTCGAACCGGAATAAGTCCCAGAAGCGCAAGCGGCGCTGACGTAAGAGAAGAGACGACATGACTAAAGAGTCGGATACCGCAGTGGAGGAAGGGCAGGCAGACGTGACTGTCGGCACGGATGGCAGCGTCACCAACGACAGCGCCGCAAACGAGGATCTTGTCGACGACCTTGATGGTGACGACCTCCTTGTCGAAGAAGGCGAGATCGCAGGCGACTACCTGGAGCAGCTGCTCGACATCCTCGACTTTGACGGCGACATCGACCTCGACGTCGAAGGTGATCGGGCGGTAGTCAGCATCGACGGCGGCACTGATCTCGAGAAGCTGGTGGGCCGTAAAGGTGAAGTCCTCGATGCGCTTCAGGAGCTGACTCGCCTCGCAGTCCAGCAGTCAACGGGTGAACGCAGCCGCCTGATGCTCGATATTTCCGGATGGCGCGCAGGTATCCGCGCTGAGCTGACCGAGCTTGGCGTCGAGGCTGCTCGCCGTGTTGCCGAAACCGGCAAGCGTGAATCGCTGCGTCCGATGACGCCGTTTGAGCGCAAGATTGTGCACGATGCAGTGGCAACTGTCTCGGGTGTCTCGAGCGAGAGTGAAGGCGCTGAGCCGCAGCGTCGAGTGGTCGTCCTGAAGGACTAGCTACTCGCCGAAGCTAGACGATCGGGCCCGTAAGTGAAACTCACTTACGGGCCCGAAGTCTTTGGTCGGTCATTCACCTCGAGTGGGTGGTGGGCGGGGTGAAGGTTTCACGTGAAACCTTGCGCGCAAACGGGCGCAAGGAAATGTATTGCGTAGCACCGAGCCGGTTCCCGTGTAGCTCGAGCGGCTCGAGCTAGCTCCTCGGTTTCACGTGAAACATGAGGCGCGTGGACGTACTCGAGGTGCACCGAAGTCTTGGGGCAAGGTTGGCCAGTGAGAAGCGGTCACCGAATGGATTCCATTCGGTGGCATAGATTCTGGTCTTCCGCGGTGAGTGGGAGTGATTGACCTCGAGTGTTATTCGATCACGGTCCGCACTACTCCCCTTGCTGAAAACCAGAGATCAGCGCGCCTGTGCCTGTTTTGCTAGCAGCGGGAGCGCGTACTCGCATCGAAGTAGTTCGTTGATTGGCCTCGTGTCCGTGTCAGAGTGCTGTGCTTCTGGACGCGTAACGGCAGTCGGTGGCTGTGGATGACGGAGAAGCAGCGCACGGAGATCATGGACCGTGGGACACGAGCAGTCATGGATGGACAGTGACGGGCGGAATGTAGTGAGCGGGGTGTAGGTGAATCCCGGGTGGCGATTCGGGCCCGGAGACTCGGCCGAGTGGTTTGGAGGATTAGGCCGACGGGTGGGGAGAATCGACTGCGAGAAATTCAGTCGGCCGAGTCCCCGGTCCGGCAGAGAGCATGGACCGTTCCCTTCATGGAGTCCGAGGTATACGTGTGCGGCGTCAAAACGAGGTGCGGGACTAGGGTCCGGTGGCAAACGCGGGACTCGACCAGATCCTCGAGTGCTGGAAGACGGACTGCTGTGATGAGAGCGAAGGCTCGACAAGTCCCACTGGGGACAACGGGCGCGAAGGCTCGGTGAGCGCCATCCGGGACACGAGGGGCGATGAGAAACGAGTGACGTGAGTCGGTGGCGACGCAGCTGCGGTCCTGGAGGGTTCGTGGTGAACTGACCCGCGCAGTACTGCGCGCAGCGACTGAGGGTAAGCAGCTGCCCTTGGCCGCGTGCTGTCTGTAATGAAGCCCAATCGGACGGGGCCGCGCCCTCGGTCCCCTGTCGGATCTAGCTCACGAACGAAGCAGTGGGTTGGACTCGGCATCAAAGCCTCGACGTCGATCCACCCGGTCCGACCGATTTGGATCCGGATTCCTTCGGTTCGATGGACGTCGGTTCGATCAACGTCGGGACTAAGAACCAATCTCAAGGATCGCAGTTGATACGACATGAACTCAGCGCTCCCCGTTGTTCCCGGTTCTGATACGACCGGCGTGGAGTTGCGGCGCGGGTGGAATTGGGGCGTGGCGCTGTGCGGTCGGGCAACCCGAGACTAGGGATGGCTCCTCCCGCTGTTTCAGGAAATGGCTTCGACTCGCTTTTGTGGGCCGAAGAGCCTCCAGTTTGGGTCACCCAGTTACGCGGGCTAGTTTCGTCACTGTGACATGAGGTGTCCGGAGGGTGCGCGCGGAAATCGGACGGTCGAGTCGATTCATCGTGGCTTCCATATTTGCGCTCCGCTCAGTAGCCGATTCGATTGAATGCGAGCGATGGCAGCAGTGTGCGAGAAGGGAATCGATCGCTACGACGGGAACGGGGTTGCGCGTAGGTGTGACCCTCTAGCGTTTTGTTTCACGTGAAACAGGGGTGATCGCCGGTCGCTCTTTCGCGTCCCTGGGTTGTGCACGCATCGAGCCTTCTGGGTCCGAGCGAGTTGCGACAAGATATGCGGAGGCTACTCTGTGCCGATAGCCGATAGCCGATAGCCGATAGCCGATAGCCGATAGCCGATAGCCGATAGCGGCACTCATGCGTTCCGGCGGATCGGCAACTCTCCACCAGACTGTGCCGTGCGCGGTCGCTTGCGGCGGTGCGGCCGCGTGTCTCCGCCGACTCCCGTTTGAGGGGAACTGGTCGCCGTCGGTATTGGTTCGGAGAGGTGTTGTGTTCTGATCCCGGGCGGTGGCAGTTCTGCTGAACCCCGCTCGCCGATCAGATGACTACCGACACTGATGCGGAATCCCGATCCTGCTAGTTGGTGCGGTGATCGGAGATCGCGACTCATGAGGATTCGATTTCGCAGTGTCGGCCCGTCCCCACCGTGTGGTCTGCGTGCACTGTCGGGAACCACTCCCCGATCAAACACTGATTGAACTACCTCGGCGAAAAGCGGATCGCGAAAGGTTAGCGCCACGACAAGAACATCGGACGCTACTTCACGCCGAGGCAGCCGAGTGCGCCAACGGAGTAGTGCACCTACGCTGTGGGATTCGCTCCCAGCCCAAAGTCTGTTTGAATACCAACGGTCGGGCTGGATGAAGAATCGAGAAAGTTGGTCGTACGACAAGACGCCGGACAGGGCTGCTTTACGTCGAGGCAGCCGAATGTACCAAGGGGTTGTACCCGTGCGCTGTGGGATTCGCTCCAAGATCAGAGTCCGGAGGAAGTGTCCGGCCGAAATCGAGATCGCGAGAATTGGCGCCGAGACAAGAACGCTGCATCGTGATTGCTTCACGTGGAGGTGGCACATGGCTGCGCCAGCGATCCGCTGTGTATGTGTGTAGGCGATGGATGTGGTGACGTCATGATCGCTCAACTATTCCGAATCTGGATGGATGCCAGTTTGGCACGCGGTCCACAACGCGCCAGGATCATCGTCGATGCGATGCGATGCGATGCGATGCGATGCGATGCGATGCGATGCG
>JAAYXN010000326.1 GCA_012515885.1 Rhodococcus sp. (in: high G+C Gram-positive bacteria) | reverse complement strand
CGGGCATACGTGTGGAGGATGAGCGGCAAGCCATGCGGGCACACCGAAATGTGTGGTCGGATAAGACACGTGAATGCATCAGAGGTTCCGTCCCCAGCCGTTAGCGAAGCCGCAGCCCTGCGCGACGTCGCGGTGACGATCGCGCAAGAAGCAGCCGCCCACATTCGCCGTCGACGCCCAGAGATCTTTGCGCTTGCGGGAACTCGCGACAGTGCGGAATCTTCTGTCGAATCGAAGTCGACGCGTACCGACCCGGTCACTGTCGTTGACCGGGAAGCGGAAGATGTAGTGCGCGAACAGCTCGCCGCGCTGCGCCCCGAGGATGCGATTTTGGGGGAGGAGGGCGGCGGCGACGGTGTGGTCGCTGACACCGGTCTGCTGTGGGTGGTGGACCCGATTGATGGAACGGTCAATTTTCTGTACGGCATTGCCGCCTATGCGGTCTCGCTTGCCGTCCAGCGTGGCGGGGTGTCGATTGCCGGTGCCGTGGTCGATGTTGCTCGCGGCGTCACCTATTCGGCTGCGCGTGGGTCTGGATCGGTAATGATCGACGAGGCCGGAAATTCGACTCAGCTTCGCTGCAATGAAGTCACCGAGCTTGAAATGTCGCTGGTGGCAACAGGGTTCGCCTACGGCAGAGAACGTCGTCAGCGGCAGGGGGAACTGGTTGCGGGGCTATTGCCGAAGGTGCGCGATATCCGCCGCATTGGTTCCGCTGCTCTGGACCTGTGCATGGTGGCAGCTGGCCGGGTCGATGCGCACTACGAGCACGGGCTGCATCCGTGGGATTGGGCGGCGGGCGCCCTCATCGCGGAAGAGGCCGGTGCCTACGTGCAGGTGCCAGCGATGACCGACAGCGACGGCGTCCTTACCGTTGCGGCGGCTCCAGGCATTGCCGCTGAACTCAATCAGGTGTTTGCCGAATTGGGTGTGGATCAACCGATCCCGGGCTAGCGCGGCCGGATTAGCAGTGTGCTGACCGGGCAGCTGCCAGCAGCGCCGGATCGAGCGGTGCGTTCTCTTCGTCGACACGGGCGTTGCGCAGTGCCCGCAGTACCTCTTCGGCGTCAGGGTTTACCGAGAGCTGGCGGAAGTACGTGCCCAGGGCAAGGTCGACGCTGTTGTCTTCGCGAGTGTCTTCGATCAACTCGGCGCAGGGCGCTAGGAGCCACACCGCGCTGGCAGCAGCACGCCCCTGTGGGCCGAACCGGAGCTGGCCCTGGCACTGCAGGTTCTGGTCGGTGTAGATCGGATCGTTGCCGTACTGCACGTCGGGTGCGCTGATGAAGCCGAAGTCGTTGAGTTCGGCTGCCGCTTGGGCGGCTTGGCCGTGTTCACCGTTGGCGTTAAAGACGCGCACAGAGGTGGCTTGCAGTGGCGCGGGCTCGACAGCCGCGAGAGTGGACGCTTCCACACGAGCACCCAGTGTCGGGGCGTCAGGGTTCTCCGCGCTGGGGGCCGGAGGCGGATTACAACTGACAGCCTGGGTCACTTCCTCCGTGGACGTGAGAATCCTCACCCACACGACGGCTCCGAGGAGCGCAAGGATGGAGAAAACCACCACGATCGGTGCCGTCCGACGCCGTTTGAATGGCCGTCCGCGCTCGTCGGTGGAGCTTCCCTCAGTGATCAGTGAAACCACGTTCGCCTCGTCTCTTGTTGGACACTGCGCTCGGTTTATGCCGTTTGCCGTGCGCGAACCACTTTAGATTCCCAACGGGCCGGTGTGGCAATTCTGGCCGTGTCGGCGCGTAGGAATCTTCTGCCGGGGTGATGAGACCCAGGGCACAGGTGTTTCTGTGGTGTTGGTGGCAGATTTGGGGAATATCTGGATTCAGTTATCACTTGAGGCCTTACGTCGGCTACTGTCTGCCCGCCCGAGTGATTGAAGAACACGGTCAGGGGAGTGTTCTCCGACCCGAAAAATGAGGCGCAGATCATATTTTCGATCGTCGGTCTCGGGCACCTGTCGAGGAGCTGACGCGTTGTGCTCCATCGAGACGTGAGAACCGCATCGCAGTAGCGGGAGACGTATCGGCTACCCAGTTGTGGGTAGTTGGTCGTCTAACCGGGATGTGCGAATAACCAAGGGGAAGAAGAAATGGCAACTGACTACGACGCACCACGCCGGACCGACTCCGACGACGTGTCCGAGGACTCACTTGAGGAGTTGAAGGCCCGCCGGAACGAGGCGCAGTCGGCGGTTGTCGATATTGACGAAACGGATACCGCGGAATCTTTTGAGCTTCCCGGCGCGGACCTTTCCGGTGAAGAACTGTCGGTACGGGTTGTGCCAAAGCAGGCTGACGAGTTCACCTGCTCTAGCTGCTTCCTTGTGCACCACCGCAGCCGGTTGGTCAGCGAAGTTGCAGGTGACTTGACCTGCCGAGATTGCGCTGCCTAATTCGAGTATCGAGAACTGTAGTGAGGGCCGTGGGTTTAGACCCGCGGCCCTCGCGCAGTTTCTAGGACCTCAACGAGTTTTTCGGCGCGGCGGCTGCTGACCAGCCAGTACGGGGTGGGGTCGTCTTCGTCGTCGAGGACGACGAGGACGAGTGGTCCGATCCATACGCGGTGCTGCAGGAAGGCTGCAGGATCGAGTTGACGCCCTAACGCTGCGCTTTTTGCTGATGCTGGCACGGCAGCGACTCGGGAGATCACGGACACGGGCAGGCTGGCGCCGCCCACTTCGAGGTAGGTGTCATCCCCGCGATAAACAACCTGGACGCGGTGGCGCCCCAGCCACAACATGGCCCAGATCGGTAGCGGTAGCAGCAGGACGTAGGGCAGCCAGGCGCGCAGGCCGGGGGCGCCCATGTGAACTTCAGCGGCGAGTAGCCCAGCGACGGCTAGGGCAGCTAACCACCACCACACCGGTACCCACTGGCGTTCCGAATACAGAACGGTGGGGGCGGGGCCAGCGGGCTGGCTGGAGGTGGCGGCGTTCACGGCGACATGAGGAGGGGGCGTTTCGGACACGTAGCCAGGATAGTCGCCATTAACGAGTAGGCTCGGTGCACGTGAGCGACCTTTCATCGTCCCCCTTGCCGCCGATCGCATTGCAGCGCCTTGACCCGGGCATTCCCATCCCGCAGCGCGCGCACCCCGGTGATGCCGGTGTCGATCTGTGTTCCACGATTGATGTGACGATCGAACCGGGCCAACGGGTGCTTGTGGGAACGGGTATTGCTGTGGCGTTGCCGATGGGAACGGTGGGGCTCATCCACCCGCGTTCAGGGCTCGCAGCTCGGTCGGGATTGTCCATCGTGAACACACCAGGAACTGTTGATGCGGGATACCGCGGTGAGATCAAGGTGTGTCTGATTAACCACGATCAGCAGACGCCGATCGAGATTTCTCGTGGCGACCGGATCGCTCAGCTGCTTGTACAGCGCGTCGAATTGGTCTCGTTTGTTGAGGTCGACGCATTGGATGAAACCAGCCGGGGGGCTGGTGGGTACGGATCGAGTGGCGGCCACGCCTCCCTCGTGAATGTGGAAGGAATCTAAACGATGTTCGGCCGCAAGAAGAAGGATCGCCGCGATCGCGACCAATCCCAGGACGTCGCGACCGGGGACGGCTACGACGACGATTCGTACGAGTCGGGGGAGTACTACAGCGACGCTGAGTACGCCGACGGCGACTACGCCGACGGGTCTGGGTACAGCGATGCCTCTGAGTACAGCGACGACTATGCCGAGGGTGAGTACTACGCCGAAGACGGTGAGTATGCCGACGGCCAGTACGAGGAGCAGGGTTGGTCGGAAGGCGACGCTGAAGCTGGCTCTCCTGACGACGAGGGTGCGGAGTATTCCGGCCCCGACCCGATCAACGAGGGGCCGTATAGCTTCGAGGACCTCGATGGTGACAACCCGGTTGAGGGCGACGGCTGGAACCGTATTGACCTGGGGTCTGTTTTTGTTCCGATGCCGCCAAATTCCCAGCTTCAGGTGGAGATGTCATCTGCTGGTGCGCCGCAGGCGGTACATATCGTCACCGAGCACGGGCGTGTGACGGTGGCTGCATATGCTGCGCCGAAGTCGCCGGGACAGTGGCGTGAAGTTGCTGCTGACCTCGCGGACTCGCTGCGCACTGACAACGCGAAGGTGTCGGTCGAAAACGGTCCGTGGGGCCGCGAGGTGTTCGCCTCCACCGGGCAGGCAGACTTGCGCTTCATCGGCATCGATGGGTACCGCTGGATGGTGCGGTGCGTCGTCGCTGGCCCCCAGGGCAATGTCGCGGCCAACTCTCCGCTCGTTGCCACGGCCCGCGAAATGCTGGCGGACACGGTGGTCAAACGTGGCGATGACCCGCAGCCCACCCGCACCCCGCTGCCGGTGGTCCTGCCTGAGTCTCTAGCACAGCAGCTCGCTCAAGCCCACGAGCAGCAGCTCGCGGCCCGCGCTCAGCAGGAGGAAGTTGCACGTCAGCAAGCGGCGGCAGCCGCTGCCCAGCCGCAGAACCCGCTGTTCCAGAACTCCCCTCAGGCGGGGCAGCCGCAGGCTCCCCAGCCCAACCCGCAAGCCCAGAACCCTGGTGGCCAGATTCCAGGTGGCCAGAATCCGACCGCCCAAAATCCGCTGTTCCAGCGGCCTCCCGGGCAGACTCCACCCGCGCCGCCGACCCAGCCTCAGGCGTCGGCGAAGCCGGTGGCAGAGCAGGACAAGAACCGTCGCCGCGGTGCGGGTGGTTCAGCGATGCAGCAGCTTGGCGGCTAGTTAAGCCGAACCAACTGCTACCCATGCGTCGACGCAGGCGTGACCGAGCGCGGACGGGTGGGTGGCAAGGTCGCTGAGTGAGAGCGTCTGCACGTGTACCCGGGGTAGGGCGGTCGCCCATTCCTCGGCTACGGCTGCGGGGTGTACGGCGTCATCGCCTGCGGCCGCGATCGCCACAGGAGCAGTGACATCGCGAAGCTCAGACGTGGTCGGTGCGATGTAGGCCGCAGCTTCTTCCAATGCGTCGGCTAGACCGTCGCCATGTGTGGCCCACGAGCGGGTCAGCGTTCGCGCGAGCCATGGGGGGCTGGATGCCTGCATGCGTGCTGTGACCTCGGCGAGCCCGTCAGTGCGTAGAGCATCAGCGGTGTACCGCGCGCTCAAGGCCGCGGGGGCCTGTTCGGCGGCCCCGGTCCACGGAGGGAGAGCCGCGAGGACAGCGATTGTGGCCTCAGGTCGGGTCCTTGCCCAATTCACGGCGACGGCAGCACCCAGTGACACCCCGCCCAGCACAATCTGTCCGTGCTGCTCGGCAGCCGCATCGAGGGCGTCGAGGTAGCTGGCGACGACGCGGTGCGGATCAGGTTCGGGCGCAATGAGAGTCACACCAACGCGGGCAAGTGGTGCGGTGAAGGCTTCACGAACGAAGGCGGCATCAGATCCGGTGCCGGGCATGATGACAGCGACCGTCGACTCAGCGTTCTGCATGCCACTGAGTGTGGCGCACGCACCCAGTCGGGCACCGGTGCACCCCTGCCTGTTCTCGCCGCGTCAGGGTGGATGATTGCCCTTTTTGCCTGTGTGGCTCCCCTGACGGAAAGCGCCTACGCTGGAAGGACCGCAAGGAGAATGTGCGGCGAGGCCACCGCCGCGCCGCGGAACTGCAGGAGCACTCATGGCATCGGCCGCGGCCAGCTACATCCGTCGGTGGACGCGCGCACTCACCGAGGACGTCGGAGAGCGTGACGCACAGGAGATGGCCGATTCCTCCCGCGAGGAAGGCGCCACCCACGCCTGTGATTGTCAGCGTGGCGATGAAGTCACCCTGATCGGTCGGCTCCGCAGCGTTGAGGCGCGATCCGCGTCAGGCCGCGCAGATGTCGTGGCCGGTTTCTTTGATGGCACCGACGAGATCACCTTGGTGTGGATCGGACGCCGCCGCATTCACGGAATTGAGGCGGGTACGCGGCTTCTCGTACGTGGCCGTGTCGGTGAGCGTGACGGCAACAAGGTGATCTTCAACCCGTATTACGAACTGCGCGCCGACGCGACCTAGCGTTACTTGGCGCGGCCCTACTGCGGGGCGCACGTGCCGGTGGCGCTGCGCGTGAGTGGCGAAGTGCACTGCCACACCAGACGTATGGCACTCTCGAGGGGTGACCGAGACGAAAGAACAGACCGTCCTTGAACAAATCGGTGGTATCTCCGGTTTGGTGTATTCGACGGTGCCGATCTTGGTATTCGTTCCCGCCAATATGGTGTGGAACTTGTCGGTCGCCATCTGGTGTGCACTTGGGGTTGCGCTAGCGATTCTGCTGTTGCGTTTGGCGCGTCGTGAACCAGTGCAACCGGCCATCTCAGGATTTATGGGTGTGGGGATCTCGGCGCTCATTGCGTGGCTCATCGGCGATCCCCGCGGGTTCTTCCTCTTCGGCATCATCACCGCCTGCCTGTACGGCGTCGCGTCCGTTGTGTCGATCGTCATTCGCCGCCCCCTGATCGGCGTTATCTGGGGATACATCAACGGCTCAGGCCAGTTGTGGCGGCGCCACCCCGATGCAGTGCGCGCGTACGATCTCGCCACCGCCGTCTGGGCGTTGGTGTTCCTGTCCCGGTTTGTCGTTCAAGCGTTGCTCTACAACGCCGATTCGACTGGCTGGTTGGCGGTAGCGCGAATCGCGATGGGATGGCCCCTGGCAGGTGTGGCTCTCGTGGTGACGGTGTGGGCGGTGCGTAAAGCAGACCGCCTGGTCGAGCCCGGACCCCGCGGTGACACGAGCGCAGAGCGCAGCAACATGAGCGCAGAGCGCGGTATTGAAGACACTGAGACGACGGACAGCGAAGCCACCGCCATCGAGGCAACCGACGACGCGTACCGCAGCCCGTCAGGGGACCAGACCGACCGCCCGCTGTAGGTCCTCTTCAACGTCCTCGGCGGCAACAAACAGCAGTTCGTCGCCACCTTCTAGGGGGTCGTCAGGCTGCGGCACGATGACCCGGCCGCCCCGCAAAATCGTCACCAGCGCCGCGTCGCGGGGCAGCTCCAACTTGCGGACCGGCTTGCCAGCAAGGGGAGTGTCGTCCGGCAAGGTCACTTCAACCAGATTCGCATCACCCTGACGCAGCGTCATCAACCGGACGAGGTCACCAACAGATACTGCTTCCTCGACGAGCGAGGCCAGCATGCGTGGCGTCGAGACCGCGACGTCGACGCCCCACGAGTCGTCGAACAGCCACTCGTTGCGGGGATCGTTGACCCGCGCGACGACGCGCCGCACCCCGAACTCGGTTTTCGCGAGCAGGCTCAGCACCAGGTTTGCTTTGTCGTCGCCGGTCGCTGAGATCACGACGTCAAACGTGTGTAGTTCGGCGGTTTCGAGGAGACTCAGCTCGCAGGCATCGCCGAGAATCCAGGTGGCTTCGGGTACCGCTTCGGGCTCGACGTGGCTGACTTTGCGTTCAATCAGCATCACGTGATGGCCGGCCCGCACCAATTCACGGG
>JAAYXN010000325.1 GCA_012515885.1 Rhodococcus sp. (in: high G+C Gram-positive bacteria) | reverse complement strand
GACCGTCGCGCACGGCGGCACCATCCTGTTCGTCGGCACCAAGAAGCAGGCCCAGGAATCCATCGCTTCCGAGGCAACCCGCGTGGGTATGCCTTACGTGAACCAGCGCTGGCTGGGTGGCATGCTCACCAACTTCACCACCGTCCACAAGCGTCTGCTGCGCCTCAAGGAGCTTGAGGCCATGGAGCAGACCGGTGGCTTTGAAGGTCGCACCAAGAAGGAAATCCTCATGCTCACGCGTGAGATGACCAAGCTCGATCGCACCCTCGGTGGTATCCGCGACATGGCTAAGGTTCCTTCGGCTGTGTGGGTTGTTGACACCAACAAGGAGCACCTCGCTGTTGCTGAGGCGCGCAAGCTCAACATCCCGGTCATCGCGATCCTCGACACCAACTGCGACCCTGACCTCGTTGACTACCCGATCCCGGGCAACGACGACGCCATCCGCAGTGCTGCTCTCCTGACCCGCGTTGTCGCTTCAGCTGTCGCTGAGGGCGTGCAGGCGCGTGCCGGTCTGAGCGCCGACAAGGACGCCAAGCCTGAGGCTGGCGCAGGCGAGCCGCTCGCTGAGTGGGAGCAGGAGCTGCTGTCGCAGTCCGCGACCGCTGACGGAATCACCGAAGGTGGCCCGGAGAACACCCGTGAAGCTGTAGCTGAAGCTGACTCCAAGCTGGCTGAGGCTCCCGCAGAGGTTGCTGAGGCCGAGAAGCAGGCCTAAGCCCGCTCTTTTCCCGACCATCTTCTTCAAGGAAGGATCGCCACAATGGCGAACTACACTGCCGCTGACGTCAAGCGGCTTCGTGAGCTGACCGGCTCCGGCATGATGGCTTGCAAGAATGCGCTGGCAGATTCTGACGGCGACTTCGACAAGGCTGTCGAGCAGCTGCGCATCAAGGGCGCCAAGGATGTCGGAAAGCGTGCTGAGCGCACCACCGGCGAGGGCCTGGTCGTCGCCAAGGACGGCGTGCTCGTTGAGATCGACTGCGAGACCGACTTCGTTGCTAAGAACGAAGACTTCATCAACCTTGCCGACAAGATCGTTGCCGCTGCGGCTGCTGCTAAGCCTGCTGACGTGGAGGCGCTGCGCGCACTCGACGTTGACGGCTCGACGGTAGACCAGCTGGTCCAGGAGCTTTCCGCCAAGATTGGTGAGAAGCTTGAGGTCAGCAAGTACGCATCGTTCGAGGCTCCGGTAGCTGTCTACCTGCACAAGCGTGCCGCAGACCTGCCTCCGGCTGTTGGTGTTCTCGTTGAGTACACCGGCGAAGGCGAAGCTGCTGCTGAGGCTGCGCGTGGCGCTGCCATGCAGGTTGCTGCACTCAAGGCGAAGTACACGACCCGCGACGAGGTTCCTGAGGAGATCGTCGCCAACGAGCGTCGTATCGCCGAGGAGACCGCGAAGGAAGAGGGCAAGCCGGAAGCGGCATTGCCGAAGATCGTTGAAGGCCGCGTCAACGGGTACTTCAAGGACGTTGTGCTCCTGGAGCAGTCGTCCGTGCAGGACTCGAAGAAGACCGTGAAGGCTCTTCTTGACGAGGCTGGCGCCTCAGTGAAGCGCTTCGTGCGTTTCGAGGTTGGCGCCTCCAACTAGTAGCACCAGGGGAGACCCCGTCGAACTTGTTCGGCGGGGTCTACTCATGCCGCCAGGCGCAATGAGGCAGGATGAAAGCCGCTGAAGGTTTTGCTGCTGCGACGTATGCGCCCTCTTTGCCCCAGTCTTTGGGCGCAGTGCTGGCGGCGGTATCAATTTCGAAGCGAGGAGAACGATGTCCGAAGCAGCCGACGAACGCCCTGGTTTTAAGCGGGTCTTGCTCAAACTTGGCGGAGAGATGTTCGGTGGCGGCAAGGTCGGACTCGACCCCGATGTCGTGACGAAGGTGGCTGAGCAGATCGCTGAGATCGCTCGCTCAGGTGTGCAGGTGGCTGTCGTGATCGGCGGCGGCAACTTTTTCCGCGGCGCCGAGTTGCAGCAGCGTGGCCTGGACCGCGCCCGCTCCGACTACATGGGCATGCTCGGCACGGTCATGAATTCGCTCGCTCTGCAGGATTTCCTGGAGAAGCAGGGCATTGATACTCGTGTGCAGACCGCAATCTCGATGGGTCAGGTCGCCGAGCCGTATCTTCCCCTGCGGGCACGCCGTCACCTCGAAAAGGGGCGGGTCGTCATTTTCGGTGCCGGTATGGGTATGCCGTACTTCTCCACCGACACCACCGCCGCGCAGCGTGCACTGGAGATCGGTGCCGAGGTTGTACTGATGGCCAAGGCCGTCGACGGCGTGTACTCCGCAGATCCGCGAGTAGATCCGGACGCCACGCTCTACCCGCAGATCACGCACCGAGAGGTCATCGAAAAAGACCTCAAGGTCGCCGATTCCACAGCATTCAGCCTGTGCATGGACAACAACATGCCGATCATGGTTTTCAACCTGCTCACCGAAGGCAACATTGCGCGGGCCGTATCAGGTGAGAAAATCGGGACGCTTGTGCAATCATGACGGCCGGAACACGCGCGTTCTAGGGCAGCGCATATCCCGCGCGCCGCGGGTGTTCTAGCGGTTTCACCCAGCACACTTACTCTCAGCAATACTGAATCTTCGCGTACAGATTCTGACGACGGCAAACATGGAGGACACAGCTGTGATCGATGAAGCGCTCTTCGAGGCCGAGGAGAAGATGGACAAGGCTGTGTCCGTCGCCAAAGATGACCTTGGGTCGATTCGCACGGGCCGAGCAAATCCGGGCATGTTCAACCGCATTGTCATTGACTACTACGGTGCGATCACGCCGATCACCCAGCTCGCCAGCATCACGGTTCCTGAAGCGCGTCTCGTTGTCGTCAAGCCGTATGAGGCGTCGCAGCTTGGTGCCATCGAGACGGCGATCCGTAACTCTGATTTGGGTGTCAACCCCAGCAATGACGGCAACATCATCCGGATTTCGGTTCCGCAGCTCACTGAAGAGCGTCGCCGCGAACTGGTGAAGCAGGCCAAATCTAAGGGCGAAGACGCGAAGGTGTCGGTGCGCAACATCCGTCGTAAGACGATGGAAGAGCTGGGTCGCATTCAGAAAGACGGCGAGGCTGGCGAGGACGAGGTTGGTCGCGCCGAGAAGGAACTCGACAAGACCACGGCGCGCTACGTCACTCAGGTCGACGAGCTGGTGAAGCATAAGGAAGCTGAACTGCTGGAAGTCTGATAGCACGACTTTTGTACGGATCGTAAGCGAGGACAGTTGACAGTGCCAGTACACGAGGGCCCGGCGGCGGACACATCACCGGAGCCGACCCCACCAGCCCCTTCGGGTTCCAAGGCGGGCCGGAACCTTCCGGCCGCCATCGGTGTTGGGGTGGGTCTTGGGCTCTTGGTGATCGGTGTCCTCGTCTATGCGCCGTCCTTGTGGACTGCTCTGGTGGCGGCGGCTATGGCCATCGCGACCTGGGAGATCATGAAGCGTCTGGGGGAGGCGGGCATTGAGGTGCCGCGTATCCCGCTGCTGCTCGGTGGTCAGGCGATCATCTGGTTGGGCTGGCCGTACGGGACTACGGGTGTGCTGGGCGCGTTCGCGGCCACTGTCCTGGTCACGATGGTGTGGCGGCTCTTCAGTCACGGCGCCAGCGCAACGCCACAGAACTATCTCCGCGATACCGGTATTTCGCTGTTCGTCATTTCCTGGGTTCCGCTGCTTGCTGCGTTTGCCGCACTGATGGTGCATCAGGAAGATGGTGCTGGCCGCATCTTCGTGTTCATGATCGGCGTGGTGTGCTCAGACGTCGGCGGCTATGTTGCCGGTGTGCTGTTCGGTAAGCACCCGATGGTTCCGCGGATCAGCCCCAAGAAGTCCTGGGAGGGGCTTGCTGGTTCGCTGGTGTTCGCGATCATCGGCAGCGTTCTAACCGTCACGTTGATTCTGGATGGAAACCCGTGGGTGGGTGTGCTCGTCGGTATCACTCTGGTACTTACCGGCACCATCGGCGACCTGATCGAGTCGCAGGTCAAGCGTGATTTGAAGATCAAAGATATGGGCACACTGCTGCCCGGACATGGGGGGATCATGGACCGGTTGGATTCAATGCTGCCGTCAGCATTTGTCACCTGGCTCGTGCTCACCTCCATGCTGTGAGCTGACGCGCGATGGCTGTGCGCTTCGCACGTCAGATGCTGTCGGGCCTTCGCGGCACCACTCACGGAGCCATTCCCAGCCCCAATATTTGGCACTGGCCGCAGGTCTATGAGGTAGAGAACCAAGCCCAAGATGTCGACGGCGCCGTCTACAACCATGTGCGTTCAGTGGCGTCTTGGAAGGGTGCGGACGTTCTTGATATCGGATGCGGCACTGGTTTTCACCTACCGATGTTCGCGCAGTCAGCGCGCTCGGTGATCGGGGTCGAGCCGCATCCTCCGCTGATTGCTGCTGCCCGCGCCCGCGTCGAGGGTTTACCGGGTGTGCGGATTGCTGAGGCGGGCGCGGAGAACCTTCCGGTGGAAGATGCGAGCGTCGATCTTGTTCATGCCCGCACCGCCTACTTTTTCGGCCCGGGGTGTGGACGCGGCATCGCTGAGGCGATGCGGGTGCTGCGGCCAGGTGGGCGGCTCGTCGTCGTCGACCTCGATGCGACGTCTCACCCGTATGGGGAGTGGATGCGCGCGGACCTGCCGCAATACGATCCGGTGGCCGTCGAGCGTTTCTTCGACGCCCAGGGGTTTGATCTCACTCGCATCGATACCCGCTGGGAATTCGCCGACCGGGACGCGTTGGCATCCGTCCTGGGCATCGAGTTCTCGCCGCGCACCGCCTCCCGTGCGCTCGCTGAAACGCTCGGCACCGCGCTGCACGTCCGTTATCGCGTGCACATCCGGACGAAGCCGTACGGGCTCGTGCTGAAGTGATTGCTGACGCTATTTGCGTTTGAACGCCCGCCGGATCTGCAGAATCCGGATGCCTCCGGCGAGAGCCATGATGACCGCACCCGCGATGGCGGCAAACAGCAGTGCGACACCCAGCGGCACGTTGAAGCTCCAGAAGAAGACGTCGAGAACCACCTCATTGAGGTTCTGCAAGATGAACACGAGCAGCAAGATGAGGACGAGGACTCCGATGACAAGGCCGGTCCACGTCGCTGCCGCGCGGGTGTGTTCGAGATGATCGTGTTCGCTGGTCTCGGCCTGCTTGGTGTCTGTGTGTTTGGTGTCAGTGTGTTTGGTGTCTGTGTGTTTGGTGTCTGTGTGTTTGGTGTCTGCATGCGCGCTGTCGGCATGGTTGCTGTCGGCATGGTCGACGTCGGGGTGGTCGGCGCTGCCTCGATGGCTGGGCTCCGGGGTTTCCGGAGCGGGAGGCGGGTTCTCCGGTTTCTTGGACATACCTTGATCATGGACCACCCGGTGCGTTGATGTGACGTAGTTCGGTGCACT
>JAAYXN010000324.1 GCA_012515885.1 Rhodococcus sp. (in: high G+C Gram-positive bacteria) | reverse complement strand
GCGGTTCCGTTCATGGTCGAGCTCGCGCAACAGACGCACGAGACCGTCCACCTCGCCGTATTGCACAACGGCTCGGTGCTCTATCTGGAGAAGTTGTTCCAGCATTACGCCACGCCGTGCCCGACCGCCGTCGGATCACGCCGGCCGGCTCACTGCACCGCCCTGGGTAAAGCACTGTTGGCGCACTCGCCGGATGAGGCGATGGATCAAGTGATTTCGGGGACACTGCAACGGTTTACCCACCGGACGATCGTCAACCCGGATTTGTTGGGACGCGATTTGGCACGGGCACGCAACGACGGCGTCGCTGTCGAGATCGAAGAGTTTCGGCCGGGGCTGGTCTGTGTGGCGGCTCCGATCATGCACCGTCACGACAACACCCCCATCGGGGCGTTGTCCATCACATCGTCGGTGCCTCGCTTGAAATTGCGCCGCTTTGCTTCGCTGTTGAACGAGGCTTCCGCGGCTCTCGGGGCGCGGTTGACGTCGGCGAGCCGTTAGCTGAGGAGTTCGGTCCTCGCCCGGTCGACTGGGATAGCTCTTTCCGGCGGCGGGTGGGGTCAGGTGTCAATGATCGCTTGGAGCGCCGCTCCATGCAGCGTCACGAGGCGGCTTAGCTCGCGGTCACTGAGCGTCCCGACATCCGGTTCCAGGATTGTCCCCAATCCAAAAAGGAAGACTCCCATCGCCTGTGACGCAATCAGCCGTGCCTTGAGCTTCCGATCTGGACCGGCCAGGACACGGGCAAGCGGCTCGACGAGTCGCTTTGTGAATTGGGCCTCGAACAGCTCTTTACCGTCTTCGAAGTCAAGGGAACGAATTAGCGCGATTGCCGGGTAGTTGATGTCGCGATCTACCCAGTACGCGACAAAGGTGCGGGCCAACCGGATGCCGAGGGACTCGATTGGTCCGGCGAGGTCAGCGGCTTCGATTTCGAGACCCGTTTGTGCGGTGATAATTTCGCGGAAGATCGCTTCTTTGGACCCGAAATAGCGAATCACCAAAGGCGCGGTGACTCCGACGTCGTCGGCGATGTCCTTGAGTCGCACGGCGCTATAGCCGGCTCGTGCGAATCGCCGTCCAGCGGCGATCAGAAGATCCCTGCGGGTCTGGTCCGAGGTTTTCTTCGCGCGGGAAGCACTGTCCTCGTTGCCTTGTTCGCTGCCACGTGTCACGCGCATCGCCTCAAAGTGCTGAGCGGAGCGCCGTGGGACACGGGCCGTCGTCGACCCGGTGGTCCTGACTGAGAGCCAAGTTCTGGTTATGGGTGGACCAGGTTGATATCGATATCATTGACGTCGCGTCCGTGGCGAATTTCTCTGACAGGATCAAGATAGTAACTGCCTGCTTGCTTCTCCAAATCCCACCCAGGAAACCTCATCGGAGCTCCTCAAGCAACGCTGACGTTCCAGAAGCCGGAACCGCATCTCATCACCCGCCCAAGCCGATCGCACAGTCCAGCGACTGCGACACGAGGGCGTTCAGGCGGTGACGGTGTCGGGTAGCGAAACCAGTCCGGGTAACGCGGGACGGCGGGTGGAGATGCCGGCTGCCTGCGCGGTTTCCCAGGTGACTTTTCCATCGCGGAAGAACTCCAAGAAGACCCTGTTGAACAGCTCCGGCTGATCGGTCTGGCCCTGATGGCCGGTTTCCTCAGGGTAGAAGAACTGCACATGTGGCAATGCGTCTTCTTGGGCATACCCGGCGACGGTGTGCGGGAAGAGTACGTCCTTGGTGCCATAGAGATAGATTCCGGGAATCGTCATCTTGTCGAAGCGTCCCTTGGTGCTGAGCCGAAGAGCGCTGTCCAAAGCGACCTGGCCCATCGCCGCATGCATCCGTTTCTCCAAGTATTGCGGGGAGTGCATATTGGCGATTGTGGTGCGCATCGAAACGAGGTCGTCGGTGATCTTCGACGGATCCAAGATGATGGCTTCCATCAAAGCTCTCATGGATCCGGCGCTGCCGTCGAATGCTGCGAGGTTGGGCCGTTCTGAGGCAGACCTGCTATCGCGGCCGATCAACTCGGCGGTGGGAACGATGTCTCCGATGCTTCCGGCGATCAGCGCGTAGCTCAGGATCCGTTCGGGATGGGCAGTCACGTAATTAACGGAGTTCGTGCACCCCATCGAATTGCCGCTGATATGGAACTTATCCAGACACATCGTCGTGACAAAGTCATGCAGAAAATCGACATGCCCCGCCTCGTCGGGTGGATAGGCATCCTCGTACTGCCCGGTAAGCCCGTAGCCCGGGAAATCGGGGCAGTAGACGCGGAAGCCGTTGGCCCCCAGAAACGGGGCCATATACCGCCAACCGGCAATGCCTGAGGACCCGGGAATACCTCCATGTAACAGCAGCACGGAGGGACCCGTCTCGCCAGCGGTGACGTAATGCGCCTTGCAACCACTGGCCAGTCGCACGTACCGGCTCAACAATCCCGGGACTTCCATGATCCCATCCTGGGTCAGTGCCATATTCGACGTCCTTCGAATCTGCTTGCACGACAAAATAGAAGCGAAACAGCTGAATCAACCAAGTGAAGTATGGCCAGGACCGTCCGCATCTACGCATGACGCGTTCCAGATGATGGAACGCGCACTGCCACTTCGGCGCGCTCACAGCCCGCCAGCGTCCGTTAGCGCGCCGAAATCACCAATGCGGCCGCGCCGACGAGCCCGGCCTCGCCACCCAACTCCGCCGGGACCACCCGCAGGCCGTGCAGGAACTCCAACCCGGCATAGGAGGCGAGCGCCTCGCGCACCGGGTCGAAGAGCAATGCACCGGATTTCGCCACCCCACCACCGATGACGACGAGATCCAGATCGCACACGGCGCCCACCGACGCGATCATGGCGGCGACGGCCGTCGCGCCGCGGCGAAACGCCTGCAGCGCAATCGCGTCACCCGCTTCGGCCGCGTCGGCGAGCTCCTTGGCATCGGCGTCGACGGGCGCCTGCCAGCCCTGCGAACGTGCCCACTGCGCCATCCGCGGGCCCGCCGCGATCGTCTCGACGCAGCCGTGTCCGCCGCAACTGCACGGCGCGCCGCCGGGGTCGACGACGACGTGGCCGACGTGCCCGGCGTTGCCGGTGCGTCCGCCGTAGGGCGCGCCGTCGAGCACCAACCCACCGCCGACACCGGTGGACACCACCATGCCGAGCATGAACGGCACGCCCCGGCCTGCGCCGCGCCACCGCTCCCCCAACGCCATGCACAGCCCGTCGTTGTGCAGCCGCACCGGGGCGTCGACCACCGCGGCCACCCGGTCGACGAGGGGAAAGCGTTGCCACTCAACGATGTTGATCGGGCTGACGGTGCCAGCCGACAGGTCGATCGGCCCGCCGCATCCGATACCGGCCCCGCGCACCCGGCCGCCTGCCGCCGTGAGCGCGTCGTCGATCAGCGCGTCGACGGCCGCCCAGACCGTCTCCGCGTCTCCTTCGGGCGTCGGCAGCCTGCCCTGGTGCACCAGGGTGCCGTCGTCGTCGACGAGGCCCACGGCGATCTTCGTGCCGCCGATGTCGATCGCCAGCGTTGTCATCAGTGCCGGTGGGTGTTGTCGGGCTGACGCGGGTCACCGGGGTGCTCGTATCCCGGGGCGAGTTCGACGACGGCCGCGCAGCGTGCGTCCAGCCACCGCCGGAACGCCCGACGCCGG
>JAAYXN010000323.1 GCA_012515885.1 Rhodococcus sp. (in: high G+C Gram-positive bacteria) | reverse complement strand
GCCTGCTGACGTGAACATCGAGATCAAGCTCTGAGGCAGGAGATTTCACGATGACTTCGCTTCCCACGTCCGCGCGGCCGGTTACGGCGCTGCTCGGCACCAAACTGGGGATGACCCAGGTGTGGAACGAGCAGGGCCGCCTCATCCCGGTCACGGTCGTTCGGGTCGCCACCAATGTGGTGACGGCGGTGCGGACGGTCGAGACCGACGGGTACGACGCAGTTCAGCTTGCTTTCGGTGAGATAGACCCGCGCCGAGTGACCGATCCGCTCAAGGGTCACTTCGCCAAGGCCGGGGTAACCCCGCGCCGCCATGTGGCAGAAGTGCGTACCTCTAACGCCGCCGAATACAGCCTGGGGCAGGAACTGACCGCCGAGGTATTCGAGGTCGGCCAGCTCGTCGATGTAACGGGCACAACCAAGGGCAAGGGCACTGCTGGTGTCATGAAACGGCATGGTTTCTCTGGCCAAGGTGCCTCCCACGGGGCCCACCGCTCTCACCGCAGGCCTGGCTCCATCGGCTCGTCGGCAACGCCGGGGCGGGTCTTCAAGGGCACCCGGATGTCCGGTCGGATGGGTAACGCCCGGCAGACCACGCTAAACCTGCGGATCCAGAGGATCGACGCCGAAAAGGGTTTGCTGCTCATCTCGGGTGCTATCCCCGGGCCTAAGGGCGGGGTTGTCGTGGTCCGTAACGCAGTGAAGGGGGCATGACGTGAAGGTCGCTTTGATCGGCGCCAAGAACGACGCCGCCGTTGAACTTCCGGACGAACTATTCGACGTCCAAACTAACGTGCCGCTGATTCACCAGGTTGTTGTGGCGCAGCTTGCTGCCGCCCGCCAAGGGACGCACTCGACCAAGACCCGCGGGCAGGTCCGTGGTGGTGGCGCCAAGCCATACCGGCAGAAGGGCACCGGCCGGGCGCGGCAGGGCTCTATCCGGGCGCCGCAATACGCCGGCGGTGGCATTGTGCACGGCCCGCAGCCGCGCGATTACTCGCAGCGGACCCCGAAGAAGATGAAGGCAGCCGCACTGCGCGGTGCTTTGTCTGACAGGGCACGGGCTGGCCGCATCCACATCGTCGCCGATTTTGGCTTGACCGATGTCCCGTCAACTCGTGCGGTTGACGAATTCCTCGCCGACGTAACTGAGCGCCCAAACGTGCTGCTGGTGGTTGGCCGTGGGGAAGAGACACTGATTAAGTCGGCCCGGAACCTCGCTCGCGTGCATCTGCTGTACGCCGACCAGCTCAACACTTACGACGTCATGTGCGCCGACGACGTGATCTTCACCGCAGACGCGTTCGACACGTTTGTGGGGGGCCCGGCGACTGGAAAGTCCGTGAAGGCCAGTGCAACTGAGGCTGAAGCTGTTGCAGCAGGCGTAACCGAAACCGACGTGGACGACGACGTTGCGGACGTTGCGGACGTTGCGGACAGCGACATCGCGGACGACGACGTCGCGGAAGCAGACGACGTTGCGGACGTTGCGGATGCTGAAGACGCCGGAGATGTCGACGACGTCGCAGATGCCGAGGACGTCGCAGAAGACACCGCAGACGCAGATGCCGAGGAGGAGAAGTGAACGCGAAGAACCCCCGAGACATTCTGATTGCGCCGGTCATCTCCGAGAAGACCTATGGGCTGCTTGACGACGGCAAGTACACCTTCCTTGTTGACCCACGTGCGAACAAGACCGAAATCAAAATCGCCGTCGAAGAGGTTTTTGGCGTTGAGGTCGAATCGGTCAACACGATGAACCGCAAGGGCAAGGCCCGCCGGACCAAGTTCGGCATGGGTCGGCGAAAGAACACCAAGCGAGCGATCGTGTCGCTGCGCTCGGGGTCTATCGACATCTTCGGCGGACCGATTCGCTGAGCCGCTGGAACGAGTGAGGAAACACCGAAATGGGAATCCGTAAGTACAAGCCGACGACGGCGGGCCGTCGTGGCTCAACGGTTGCCGACTTCGCGGAAATCACGCGGTCGGAACCGGAGAAGTCGCTCGTTCGTCCGCTGCCCAAGTCGGGTGGTCGGAACGCGCAGGGTCGGATCACGACGCGACACCAAGGTGGCGGGCACAAGCGCGCCTACCGGGTGATCGACTTCCGTCGGTCCGACAAAGACGGTGTGCCAGCGAAGGTCGCACACATTGAATACGACCCGAACCGGACGGCTCGGATCGCGCTGCTGCATTACGCCGACGGCGAGAAGCGGTACATCCTCGCACCGGAGCGGCTGAAGCAGGGTGACATGGTTGAAGCTGGCCCGTCAGCTGACATCAAGCCCGGTAACAACCTGCCCCTGCGCAACATCCCGACGGGCACCGTCGTGCACGCTATCGAACTGCGTCCCGGCGGCGGCGCGAAGATCGCCCGCAGTGCTGGCGCAGGTGTTCAGCTTGTTGCCAAGGAAGGTCGATACGCCCAGTTGCGGATGCCGTCTGGCGAAATCCGCAACGTCGATGTCCGGTGCCGCGCCACTGTTGGCGAGGTCGGCAACTCTGGGCAATCCAACATCAACTGGGGCAAAGCTGGCCGGATGCGGTGGAAGGGCAAGCGCCCCTCGGTTCGCGGTGTCGCCATGAACCCGATCGATCACCCACACGGTGGTGGTGAAGGCAGGACCTCCGGTGGACGTGACCCGGTAACCCCCTGGGGTAAGCCGGAGGGCCGGACCCGTCGGCCTGGCCGCCCCTCAGACAAACTCATTGTGCGTCGTCGGCGCACCGGTAAGAAGCGCTAAGGAGCCCGCATGCCACGCAGCCTGAAGAAGGGGCCCTTCGTCGACGACCACCTGCAGAAGAAGGTGGACGCACTGAACG
>JAAYXN010000322.1 GCA_012515885.1 Rhodococcus sp. (in: high G+C Gram-positive bacteria) | reverse complement strand
TTCTCGGAGATGACCGGCGCAATCAGAATGTCTCGGGGGTTCTTCGCGTTCACTTCTCCTCCTCGGCATCTGCGTCGTCATCCGCAGCGTCGTCTGCGGTTTCCTCAGAGTTCTCGGCATCGTCTGCGGCGTCCGCAACGTCGTCCGCGTCCGCAGTGGCCACGTCGTCGTCCGCGTCCGCAGTGGCCACGTCGTCGTCCGCGACATCCTCAGCATCGGCTGCTGCATCAGCTACGTCTTCGATCGCTTCAGTTACACCTGCTGCAACGGCTTCAGCCTCAGTTGCGCTTGCCTTAACCGACTTTCCCATAGCCGGGCCCGCCACAAATGCGGCGAACGCGTCGGCGGTGAAAATCACGTCGTCCGCGCACATGACGTCATAAGTGTTGAGCTGGTCGGCGTACAGCAAGTGCACGCGGGCGAGGTTGCGCGCCGACTTAATCAGCGTCTCTTCCCCGCGACCAACCACCAGCAGCAAGTTCGGACGCTGGGTTACTTCGGCGAGAAACTCATCAACGGTACGAGTTGACGGTGCGTCCGTCAGACCGAAGTCGGCGACGACGTGGATACGGCCGGCCCTTGCCCGGTCCGACAAGGCACCGCGCAATGCGGCCGCCTTCATCTTCTTCGGGGTGCGCTGCGAATAGTCACGCGGCTGCGGGCCGTGAACAACGCCACCGCCAGCGTATTGGGGCGCCCGGATAGAGCCCTGCCGTGCCCGGCCGGTGCCCTTCTGCCGGTATGGCTTGGCGCCACCCCCGCGGACTTTCCCGCGGGTCTTGGTCGAGTGCGTCCCTTGGCGCGCAGCCGCTAGCTGCGCCACAACGACCTGGTGGATCAGCGACACATTAGTTTGGACATCGAACAACTCGTCCGGAAGCTCAACGGCGGCGTCGTTCTCGGCGCCAATCAAAGCGACCTTCACGTCATGCCCCCTTCACTGCGTTACGGACCACGACAACCCCACCCTTGGGTCCGGGGATAGCACCCGAAATGAGCAGCAAGCCCTTTTCGGCGTCGATCCTCTGGATGCGCAGGTTCAGCGTGGTCTGCCGGACGTTACCCATCCGACCGGCCATCCGGGTGCCCTTGAAGACTCGGCCGGGCGTCGCCGACGAACCGATGGAGCCAGGCCTGCGGTGAGAGCGGTGCGCCCCGTGGGAGGCACCCTGGCCGGAGAAGCCGTGCCGCTTCATAACGCCAGCGGTGCCCTTGCCCTTGGTTGTGCCCGTTACATCGACGAGCTGGCCAACCTCGAATACCTCGGCAGTCAGTTCCTGCCCCAGGCTGTACTCGGCTGCGTTTGAGGTGCGCACTTCTGCCACGTGGCGGCGTGGGGTTACCCCGGCCTTGGCGAAGTGGCCCTTGAGCGGATCAGTAACTCGGCGGGGGTCCACCTCACCGAAAGCGAGCTGAACCGCGTCGTAACCGTCGGTCTCGACTGTCCGCACCGCCGTCACCACATTGGTGGCGACCCGGACAACCGTGACCGGGACAAGGCGACCCTGCTCATTCCACACCTGGGTCATCCCCAGTTTGGTGCCGAGCAGCGCCGTAACCGGCCGCGCGGACGTGGGAAGCGAAGTCATCGTGAAATCTCCTGCCTCAGAGCTTGATCTCGATGTTCACGTCAGCAGGC
>JAAYXN010000321.1 GCA_012515885.1 Rhodococcus sp. (in: high G+C Gram-positive bacteria) | reverse complement strand
GGACATGCGTGCAGGCAACTTCAATAGTGCGTCGGCGTTGTCGACGCTCGTGTTCCTGGGAATCTTCCTGGTGGCGTTCATCATGGTGAAGTTCCTCGGTGCCAATGCTGTTCGCACACAGGACGATCAGCGTAAGGGAGCAAGCAAGTGAAGGCGGGCAAGCACACAGCTGAGGCAGTAGCGGCCGCTACCGGCGCTGGGCTGAAGGACCGCCCAAGCGCGTCGGTACCTGTGCATCGCCGTCCGATCGCACCGATCATCCGCACCTACATCGGTGTGGGCATCATCTTGGTGTGGGGTTTGGCCCCGTTCTATTGGATGGTGATCACCGCGTTCCGCGACGTCTCCCACACGTTCGATACGACGCCGTGGCCCACGAACGTCACACTCGATAACTTCCGGACGGCGCTCGCCACCGATAAGGGCAACGATTTTCTGGGCGCGATTTTCAACAGCCTGATCATCGGTGCCGTGACCACTGCGGTGGCGTTGACACTGGGCATTTTCACCGCCTACGCGTTGGCGCGCATCCAGTTCCGCGGTAAGTACCTGGTGACCGGCATCATTTTGGCGGCATCAATGTTCCCGGGTGTCGCGTTGGTGACCCCACTGTTCCAGCTGTTCGGTGACCTCAACTGGATTGGCCAGTACCAAGCGCTGATCATCCCGAACATTTCGTTTGTCCTGCCGCTCACGATTTACACGCTGACGTCGTTCATGTCGGATATGCCGTGGGAACTTGAAGAAGCCGCACGCGTCGACGGCGCGACGCGCGGCCAGGCGTTCCGGCTGGTGATCCTGCCGCTCGCGGCGCCCGCACTGTTTACGACGGCGATCCTCGCGTTCATTGCGACGTGGAACGAGTTCATGTTGGCCAGCCAGCTCTCTAACCGTGCGACCGAACCGGTGACGGTGGCGATCTCGCGGTTCTCGGGCGGTGACGCATTTACCGTGCCATATACGGCGATCATGGCGGCGGGCACGCTGGTCACCATTCCGCTGGTCATCATGGTGCTGATGTTCCAACGCCGCATTGTCTCCGGTCTTACTGCCGGTGGCGTGAAGAGCTAGCTGATGCATCGCCGCGCGAAGCGTCAACGCCTGGAAGTACTGATCGGGCTGTTGGGTTTCTTCTCGTTCATGGCGCTCATTTCAGCGGTCGTCGAGTTGTTCAAGCCAGAGCCCGGCGTCGTCCCGGCCCTGGTTTTACTCGGCAGCCTGCTGCTGACCGCAGGAGCTGTGCTGTGGCGTCAGCGCGTGTAGGGCGCAGCCTGATCTGAGCAGTCACCGCTGGTAGAGGCGGTGCAGCCGCGGATGGTCGGCGGTAGACGACTCAAGCGTGGGTAACTGAACTGCTTCAGTGCGCCGGAATCACCGAAAAACGTGCGCCGCGACTGCCAGACTTCTCAAGGAAGCGATTCTCGATAGGGAGTTGTCTACTTGAGTCCACGTCAACCGCCAGGACCACCCTCGGGTAGTCCCAAACAGCCAAGACGCGGCGGTCAACAGCCGCGTCGCGGTTCACCGCCGCCGCAAGGCAGCGGTGGGCGGCCACCAGGCGTGGAGCCAGGTAAACAACCACCGCGACCAGTCGGCCCGGGCGCCACTGGGGGGCTGCCCGGACCGGGGGCCGCGGGTCCACCACGAAAATCGCCGCCACCTGGGCGCAATCCAGGCATGCAGAAACCAGGCGCGCAAAAGCCAGGCGCGCAAAAACCAGGCCCACCAAAAACCGGCCCTCAACAACCAGGCCCGCGTCCCGCCCCACAGGGGCGGCCCATGCCTCCGGGCAGCAACCCCCGCCAGCAGATGCCAGGCCGACGGCCCGTCCCCGGAGAGCCAGCAGGGCCTAGGCAACAAGCTCAGTCTGGCCAGCGGACCATCCGCCCACAATCAGGCCAGCATCCCACGTCGGGACGGCCACCGCCGCGCCGTCCCGTGCCTGCGCGTCGTCCGCCGGTATCGCCGCCGCGTGGAGGCGCCGCGAGCCGTCCTACCAAGCCTGCTGCGCGGCCTCGCCGTCGTCGTCACCTGATCTGGCGGGTATTGACCTGGGGATTCATCGTGTTCCTGGTGCTACCGGTGACAGCGTTTGCGGTCGCGTACACGCTGGTCGACGTCCCGTCACCGAATGAACTCAATACCAACCAGGTGGCCACCGTGCTCGCTGCCGACGGCACCACTGAGATCGCCCGCATCGTCCCGCCAGAAGGCAACCGGAAAGAAATCCCGCTGCAAGACATTCCCTCACACGTCCAGAACGCGGTGCTCTCGGCTGAGGACCGTGACTTTTACGCCAACCCCGGGTTCTCGGTATCGGGCTTTTCTCGTGCGGCCCGCGACAACCTGCTTGGACGCGAGAGTGCGGGCGGCGGCTCGACGATCACCCAGCAGTACGTCAAGAACGTCCTGGTCGGCGGGGACCGCAACGTGCTCCGCAAGATGCGTGAACTCGTCGTCTCCACGAAGATGACACGGGAATGGAGCAAGCAGGAAATTCTCGGCGCCTACCTCAACACGATCTATTACGGACGCGGCGCGTACGGGATTGAAGCGGCCGCGCAAACATTTTTCGGACGGCCCACCGCAGAACTCGACGTTGCTCAAGGCGCTGTTCTTGCCGGGCTGATTCAGAGCCCGTCGTATCTCGATCCGGAAGTGACGCCCGGCGTCCTCGAATCCAGGTGGAACTATGTCCTCGACGGCATGGTGTCGATGGGCGTGCTCAGCGCCACCGAACGCCACGCGCAGGTATTTCCGCCGATCAATCCCCCCGTGATGCACGAGGCGCAGCCCGTAGGTCCGGAAGGTTTGGTGCGGGGCCGGGTACTGGCTGAACTGGCTGCCGTCGGGATCGACGAACGCATGGTCAATACTCGCGGCCTCCGGATTACAACAACTATCGATCCGAAAGCTCAACAGGCTGCGGTGGATTCGGTGCGCAGTGCCTATGACCGGAGTTCTCCATTGCGTTCGGCCGTCGTCTCAATCGATCCGCGCACCGGCGGCGTGCGCGCCTACTACGGCGGCGACGAAGGAGTGGGCTACGACTTCGCCCAGGCTCCGGTGCAGACGGGTTCGTCGTTCAAAGTGTTCGGGCTCATTGCCGCGTTGAAACAGGGGGTCTCGCCCGATGCTCCCTTTGATAGCGGGCCACTGACCATCGGCAACCTGACGATCCGCAACGCGGGTGGAGATTCGTGCGGTACGTGCAGTTTGGCGGAAGCAACCAAACTGTCGCTCAACACCAGCTTCTACCGAATGATGATGTCGCTCAACAATGGACCGCAATCGATTGCTGACGCCGCGCACGAAGCGGGTATCCCCATCGACATTCCTGGCGTTGCCGGACCGAGCCTTTCTGAAGGCGGCGGTCCACCTGAAGGCGGCATCGTGCTGGGCCAGTATTTGGTGCGGCCCATCGATATGGCGTCGGCGTACGCCACGCTCGCTGCGTCCGGGACTTACCGGCCGCCCTATTTCGTGGAGCGAGTGGTTGATGCCGACGGGCACCTGGTGTTCCAGCGTCCCCCAAGCTCCGGTGAGCAGCGGATAACCCCGGCTATTGCCGACAACATCTCGGCCATTCTCCAACCCGTCGCCGGACACTCCAACGGCAATAACCTTGCGGGAGGACGGGTTTCAGCTGCAAAGACCGGTACCGCCCAACTCGGTGATACCGGCCAGAACAAGGACGCGTGGATGGTGGGTTACACGCCGTCGTTGAGCACGGCAGTGTGGTTGGGTACCGCTGATGCATCAGCGATTCGCAGCGCGGGCGGCGCCATCTACGGTGCGGGATTGCCGTCGACGATCTGGAAGTCGACGATGGATGGAGCACTGAAAGATACTCCGCAAGAGTCGTTCCCGACGCCGGGATCGGTGCCGGGCCAGTCCCAGCAACGCACGTCACGGCCATCTCCGACGCCGCGCGAACCGCTGCCCCCCATCACCGAGCGGACCCCGATTCCGCGGTGGACGCCTGCCGATATCGCGCCCCCGCCGGTCAACGTGCCTGAACCTGCGGCTCCGCCGCCGCCACCGCCTGCGGTACCTGCCCCGCCACCGGTGCCTCCTCCGCCCCCACCGCCACCTCCGCCGCCGCGTCAGATAGAGGTGCTCCCCGGAGTCATCGTGCCCATCCCCTAGTTAGAGGCCAAAACGAAAACGGTCCGCCTACCCCAGAGGGATAGGCGGACCGTGTCAGATCACAGCGCGCTGATTACTCAGCGTCAACTATCGAGTGCTACTCGGCTCCGATGATGAACGCTTCCAGCTCGGTACGAGCGGTGTCGTCAGCCATCTGAACCGGAGGGGACTTCATCAGGTACGCAGAAGCGGGGAGGATCGGTCCACCGATACCGCGGTCCTTAGCGATCTTCGCTGCGCGGATCGCGTCGATGATGATGCCTGCCGAGTTCGGCGAATCCCACACCTCAAGCTTGTACTCAAGGTTGAGTGGGGCGTCACCGAACGCACGTCCCTCAAGGCGCACGTACGCCCACTTGCGGTCATCGAGCCACTGGACGTAGTCCGACGGGCCGATGTGCACGTTGCGGTCGTACACCTTGCCGGACAGCGGGCCGTTGAGGTTCGACGTCACAGCCTGGGTCTTCGAGATCTTCTTCGACTCAAGACGCTCACGCTCAAGCATGTTCTTGAAGTCCATGTTGCCGCCGACATTGAGCTGGTAGGTGCGGTCCAGAACGACACCGCGATCCTCGAACAGCTTGGCCATCACGCGGTGCGTGATGGTGGCGCCGACCTGGCTCTTGATGTCGTCGCCGACGATCGGGACACCAGCGTCGATGAACTTCTGTGCCCACTCCGGGTCCGAAGCGATGAACACGGGCAGAGCGTTGACGAAGGCAACACCAGCGTCGATGGCGCACTGAGCGTAGAACTTGTCAGCCTCTTCCGAGCCAACAGGCAGGTAGGAGACGAGGACGTCAACCTGTGCGTCCTTGAGGGCCTTGACGACGTCAACAGGCTCGGCGTCGGAAACCTCAATGGTCTGCGCGTAGTACTTGCCGATGCCGTCGAGGGTCGGGCCACGCTGCACAGGAACATCGAGCGGGGGGACATCGGCGAT
>JAAYXN010000320.1 GCA_012515885.1 Rhodococcus sp. (in: high G+C Gram-positive bacteria) | reverse complement strand
GAGACCGGGTACTTCACCAACAGCGACACGTCGATCAACAACTTCGCCGGCATCGCCCACTACGACCACCTCGCTTCGGGCGCGGGCTTCCCCAACCCGATCATCGGTGTCCGTGCCCAGATCCAGCTCCTCAAGAAGTACGCCGGGGGCAACGACATCACCCTGGCCTACGCCGACATCTCGCCCAACGCCGGGGCGTCGGCCAGCACATGGGGCGGCCTCGCCGGGACGTGGGCGTCGTCGACCGAGTACTGGACCCTGCTCGAAGGGATCTTCACCTCGATGATCGCGTTCGCAGACGGAGCGGAAGGCGAGTTCGCGGACTTCTCGGGAGCGGGCCTCTGCCCCGGAGGCGACCTGGCTGTCAGTGGGGACTACGCCCTACCGCTCGAGCGCCGCTGGTACGACGAGCACCCCGAGTGGTTCACCCGGACCCACCACGACTACGCGGCCATCGACATCCCCGTCCCCACTGGGACGCCGCTCTACGCCATCACCAACGGCGTGGTCATCTCGACGCCCACCAGCGGCCGGTGCGGCATCGGCGTGATCATCAACGGCGTCGACGGCGCCCAGTACACCTACTGCCACGGCAGCCCCGGCACCCACGCGGTGACCACCGGCGACCGTGTCACGGTGGGCCAGTACCTCATGGACAGTGCCTCCACCGGCAACAGCACCGGACCTCACCTCCACCTCGCCATCAAGGTCGACGGCACCGCCCGCTGCCCCCAGACCCTCCTCGTCGGCATCTTCGAGGGCACAGTGCCAGCGCCTGCCGGCCTTCCGTCAGGAGGCTGCAGCCACTGATTTGACGGGATCCCACCCGCCGATGTCACACCCCTCCCGTACCATTGCTTCGAGCGCGACGAACGCGACGGCCGCGGCATTTGGATTCGGAAGGCAGGAGAGCATGAGCGCAACGGACCCACGAGTGGTCTTCGTAGTCCACGGCAGGAATGACAACCTCAGGAAGTCGATGTTCGAGTTTCTTCGAAGCATCAACCTCAAGCCGATCGAGTGGGACGAGGCCATCCGCATGACCGGACAAGGCTCCCCGTACATCGGGACAGTTCTCGATGCGGCATTCGATCATGCAACCGCGATCGTCGTGCTCATGACCCCCGATGAGGTGGCGTACCTGCAACCCCGCTACGGGCACGGACCCAACGACCCCGAGACAAACCCCGCAGCGCAGGCAAGACCGAATGTCCTGTTCGAGGCCGGTATGGCACTCGGCAGAGACGAGAAGCGGACCGTCCTTGTTGAAGTAGGCGAGGTCCGTGAGTTCAGCGACGTAGCGGGACGACATGCAGTACGTCTCAGGAATGACGTCGCCAGTCGCCAGTCGCTAGCCAACCGTCTCCTCACCGCGGGATGCGATGTTCAACTCGGGGGGTCCGACTGGCACACCACTGGAGACTTCACGCCACCTTCCCCACCAGGCGACGGTTTGGCGCTTGGACGCCGGGTCCCGAGTACCTCCGCTAGCCGGCCGGTGATCGACTTCGACCTTCAGTATGTCAACAAGGGCGGAAACAGGATCGACAAGCTTCGCGTGATCAACAGGGGCATCGAGCCAGCATTCGACGTGAGACTCGAGGCACCCGAAGATGCGGGAATCAGCCGATACGAGAACACGGTTATTCCGAAAGTCCCTGGAGGCGGGAAGTCAGTCACGATCGACGTTCTAAACGAAGCGAGGATGATGGGCGGGCCAGATCGGCGCTCGGCATTCGACATCACCATCACCGCACGAACCCAAGCTGGTGAGTTCTTTACCCAAGACGTATTTCTCGACATGAATGGATAGATAAATGTCAGATGGAGATTTCTCAGTATCCGTGGAGGTTCCGTTGGATAGCGATGGATTCCTCAGACGCGAGTGTCCTTCGTGTGAACGCCAGTTCAAGTGGTTCGCACACCAAGAAGGATCCGAAGACGTCGAGCATGTAGACCAGTACTTCTGCCCGCTCTGTGGGGTGGGTGCGGGTACCGAATCCTGGTGGACTCCCCAACAACTTGAATACGCCCAAGGCGCGGCAGGGCCCGAGATCGATCGCGCCGTGCAAGAGGCGATGAAGGACGCGTTCAAGGGTCTGAAGGGGATCTCCTACAAGGAGGACCGCAATTTCACTTTGGGGATCGAATCCACCGACCCGCCTCCAGAACCGGATGACATGGTCATCGTC
>JAAYXN010000319.1 GCA_012515885.1 Rhodococcus sp. (in: high G+C Gram-positive bacteria) | reverse complement strand
CGCAGGAACCACAGCAACTCGTACACAATGGACTTGAGATGCACCTTTTTCGTGGTGATCAGCGGAAACCCGTCAGCGAGGTTGAAGCGCAACTGGTGCCCGAACACACTGCGAGTACCGGTGCCGGTGCGGTCAGATTTGGGCGTGCCCGTCTCAAGCACGACGCGCAGCAGATCTTCGTACGGAGTATGCGGAGTGGACACGCAGCCCAGTCTAGGTCCAGTGCGGTTCGGAGCTAGGCAGCACCGCGGCTCGGGATGGTCGTTACGCGCGCGTCGTGCCAGCGGCGCGCGTAACCTGCATGTATGCCTGAACTGCCTGAGGTGGAGGCGCTCGCTGAGTTCCTGCGGGAACACGCGGTGGGTTCGGTGGTGGGCAGGATCGACGTCGCTGCACTCAGCGCGCTTAAGACGTTTGATCCGCCGATCAGTGCACTGTCCGGCAGGGACGTCACCGACGCTCAGCGATACGGAAAGTTTCTGGCGCTCGCGGTGGGCGGCGGTGATGACCGGACCTGGCTGGTGACGCATTTCTCGCGGGGCGGCTGGTTACGGTGGACCGACAACCCGTCGCAGCAGCCACCGAAGCCGGGCAAGGGTCCGCTGGCGCTGCGGGTGCACCTGTTTACACCGGACGCGCAGACTCCAGCGTTCGATCTCACCGAAGCGGGAACAACGAAGCGTCTGGCTGTGTGGGTGGTCGATAACCCCGAGCTGGTCCCCGGTATCGCACGTTTGGGCCCGGATGCGATGAGTATTTCCGAGCCGGAGTTCGCGGAGGTACTCACCGGCAGCGGTTCACGACTGAAAACCATCCTGGTCGACCAAACCAAAATCGCTGGAATTGGCAACGCCTACTCTGACGAAATTCTGCACGCGGCGCGACTGTCTCCGTTCGCGACAGCGCGGTCGCTGAATCCGGACCAGGTGCACGACCTGTTTACGGCGATGCGAGATGTCCTTGCGGACGCTATCGCGAGGTCAGTGGGCCAAGATACGGCCCGGTTGAAGGGCGAAAAACGTTCCGGTATGCAGGTGCACGCCCGAACTGGGCAGCCCTGCCCAGTATGCGGGGACACGGTGCGGGAAGTCTCCTACGCTGACCGCTCGTTCCAGTACTGCCCGACGTGCCAAACCGGAGGAAAAATCCTCGCGGATCGACGAATGTCACGGCTACTCAAATAGGCGAATCACCGCGCTTCGGGCAGGAGCGCCAACACACCATCACGGGCATGGAGGGTATGTGGACATCACGATCGTAATAACCCTCGCAGTGTTGGTGATCGTCGCGGTTTCAGCACTGGCGCCGAAGGTTGGGGTCTCTGCTCCACTGCTCCTCGTCGCGCTGGGTGTCGGTGTGAGCTTCTTGCCGTTTGTTGCCGATTTCGAAATTGATCCCGATTGGATTTTGGCGGGAGTACTTCCGCCGCTGCTGTATTCGTCAGCAGTCAACATGCCCACGATGGATTTCCGCCGCGATTTCCGAACCATCTCGGCCTATTCGGTGGTCCTTGTCGTCGCGTCTGCTGTAGTTGTCGGGTTCGTGATGTCCTCGTTGATTCCCGGGATTGGGCTCGCGACCGGAATCGCGTTGGGCGCAATCATCAGCCCCACTGACGCTGTCGCGACATCGATCGTCAAACACACCGGCGCGTCGCCGCGCATCGTGACGGTGCTTGAAGGCGAAAGCATGCTCAATGATGCGTCGTCGCTGGTGATTTTGCGCTCGGCTGTGGCAGCGACGGCAGCGTCAGTGTCGCTGTGGCAGGTGGCCGGGGATTTTGTGTATGCCGTCATCGCGGCCGTGGTCGTGGGTGTCGTGGTGGGGCGGCTCAGTTTGGCGGTGCGCGCAGCGCTGGGCCAGTCGACGCTCAACGTCGCGATCTCTCTTGTCGTTCCTTTCGTGGCGTACATCCCCGCCGAGGAACTGGGGGCGTCCGGCTTGGTCGCCACGGTCACGGCCGGCTTGGTATCCGGTGCGGGAGCGCCCCGCAAACTTGATGCGAGCGACCGGCTCAATGAACGAGCCGTGTGGAAAACCTTGGAGCTGCTGCTGGAGAGCAGTGTCTTCCTCGTCATGGGGTTGGAGCTGTCCGCGCTTGTCGACGATGTCCACAATGAGCACGGCCATGTGCTGACGGCGCTGTGGTTCGGTGCGATTGCCGCGGCCCTGGTGATTGTGGTGCGGATTGCGTTTGTTGTTCCGTCGATATGGCTTCTTGGTCGCCGTGCCAGGAAGAACCCGCAAGTGCGTGATCGTCTCACCACACTGCAGGACCAGATGAAAGGTGGCGACTATTCAGGTATCCGCTCCTCAGGCAAGCTGCCGTCGGACGACGACGATGACGCGGACCTGTCTGATGATGAACGAGCGAGGCGCGACAGGCATGCGTTCCGAGCACGGTTTAAGGTCCGCCAGCGCATCGCGGATATCGACTATCTGACGGCCGAAAAGTTCGGTGCGCGTGAAGGCGTGGTGTTGGTGTGGGCAGGTATGCGCGGCGCAGTTACTTTGGCCGCGGCACAGTCGCTGCCCACGGATACCCCGCAGCGTTCGCTGATCATCTTGATTGCTTTCGTCGTCGCCGCGGGAACCCTGCTGATTCAGGGTGGCACGTTGGGTTGGGTGGTCAACAAGTTGGGGTTGCGTAGCGGCGACGACGATTCGCGGGAGGAGTGGGTGTCGCTGAGGCGCGAGTTGGATCAGGCCGCGGCGAAACGCCTGGCTAGCCCCGATTTGAAGCGTCCTGATGGCGAGCGTTATTCGCCGGATCTGCTTGAGCGTGCTCGTTCGAAGTTGGCACAGGATGAGGCGGATAGTGCCGAAGAGTTCGCTGATCGGGACGAGTTCAGTGCCCTCATTGTCGATATCGTCGAGGCGCAGCGAGACAAACTGTTGGTGATCCGCGATTTGGGTACGTACAGCTCCACGATGCTGGACGCAGCTTTGCGCATGCTTGATGCGCGCGAGATCGGCTTCGATATGCGTCGCAACCCCAATTCGGAGTAGGGGAGGACGTCGGGCTGGTTGCTGCGAACGTTTCATGTTGAGTTCCCACCTAATTTGCAGGGAACAGAACATGAAACATTCGCGCCAACGACGTCGAGGACGGTCGAAGGTTGCGGCACGACGCCTAACGGCGGTGGGTGTAGCCGATCCAGGCTCGACGCTTGTCGCCATCGGGGTCGGCAATCACGCGCGGCGGATCATCAATGATCAGGGTGCGGCGATCATTGACGTCATAGCGTGGCCAATCCGGTAGGGGCACACCATGATGAGCAAAATGCAGCCACTGGGACTGCACCGTCTCCGTCACTGCTCGGAGAGCATCCGATCCGCCCAGAGCGGTCAACGCTCGACGTGCCGGATTGTTCACGCCGAACACGGCATACAGGTCGGTGGCGTGAGTCGCACCCATCCCGAGGACGTGCAGCAGACGCGGCGCGAAATCGTAGCGATAGGCATAGGCCGGCGAAGATTGGCTGTGCCCCTGCGCACACAGCACCGACGGCTCCCAGAACGTGATATCCCCACCCAGATCAGCTGCCGCCCGCGGATGCGGATAGCGCGGAT
>JAAYXN010000318.1 GCA_012515885.1 Rhodococcus sp. (in: high G+C Gram-positive bacteria) | reverse complement strand
GGGCAAGAGCAAACGCGACATCATCCGCTGCCTGAAACGCTACGTGATCCGCGAGGTCTACCACCTCGTCAAGACCGACCCGCGAACAGGCGAAGTCACGAGTTGACAACTATAGGAGCATCAACGCGCTGGCCGAGACGATCAACGGACTCTACAAGACCGAGTTGATCAAGCCCCGGCGACCGTGGAAAGGACTCGACGACCTCGAGATCGCGACAGCCGAGTGGGTCGACTGGTTCAACCACCACCGGCCATTCGAATACTGCGACGACCTCACGCCGGTCCAAGCAGAGCAAGCGCACTACGCTCACCACCAGGCCCCAGCCACCGCTGGAGCCTCAAACTAAAAAGTCTCCGGACTTGCCGGGGCGATTCACCGGGCGAGTCTCAGAAGCCATAGGGTCACCTGCGGGCCACGGACCGCCTTCGGGAGTGCACCGTGTATGTCAACCGGTGAAAGTGTTCGAAGTTCTTGGCCGGTCCGGGAAGTGGTGGATCTGTTGGGCCGATTCCGGCTTTATGTTTGCTTTGCGGGGTGGGGTCGGTGGCGGCGTTGGGTGGGAGGGGTCGTTGGCTTTTGGGGCCACCAGCTTGCGTTGCCGAGGAGTGTGGCGATGGCTGGTACCACGATGGTGCGGACGATGAAGGTGTCGATGAGAAGGCCTACGCCGATGATGAGTCCGACTTGGGTCATGATGCCGATGGAACCGGCGATGAGGCCGAACATGCTGGCGGCGAAGATGAGGCCTGCTGAGGTGATAACTGAGCCGGTGTTGGTGACGGTGCGGAGCACTCCGACTCGGACGTTGTGATGTGATTCTTCGCGCAATCGTGAGACCAGCAGCATGTTGTAGTCGGCGCCGACGGCTACCAGGACGATGAACGCTAATAGGGGCACAGGCCAAGCGATGTCGGTGTGGAGTATGTGCTGAAAGATCAGGACGCCTATGCCCAATGCTGCGGTGTAGTTGAGTACGACGGTGCCGAGTAGGTAGATGGGTGCGACCAGTGAGCGCAGCAGGATGATCAGGATGATGCCGACGATGGCCAGGGTGGCCAGGGCCAGGAGGCGGAAGTCGTTGGTGAGCAGTCGTTGCAGGTCGGCGTTGATAGCGGGGAAGCCGGCGACGGAGACGGTGGAGTCGGTCAGGGTGGTGTTGGGTTTTGCGTCGTTGGCGACGGTGGCGATGGTGCTGGCCAGGCGCATGGCGTCCGCGCTGTAGGGGTCGAAGCTTGTCTGGACGGCGTAGCGCACGGTGTGTCCGTCCGGGGAGATGAATTGGCGCGCAACGTCGGCGAATTGCTGGTCAGCGAAAGCATCTTTGGGTAAGTAGAAGCCGGTGGCCGAGTCCGAGCCGCGGGTTTCGCGCGCGGTGGTCTGTAGTTGGGCGGCGAGCGTGGCCATGCCGGCGAGTTGTTGAAGGTTGCTGTCGACGAGTGCAGATACGCCTTCGGCGAGTGTTCGCGAGCCGGCGGCGAGTTGGGAGACCCCGGTCTGCAGTTGGGCGAGTTTGGTTGGCAGGTCTTGGGCCCCGATGGTTCCCAGCGTGGTCTCGAGGGTGGCGACGGTGGCGTTGAGTTGGTTGGTGACCGCGGTGAGGGGGGTGTCCATCTGCGCGAGCTGGGTGGACAGTGTCGTGATCTGGGTGAAGAACCCGCTGTCGCGGAGTGCGGCGAGATCGCGGGCTTGTTGGCGCAGGGTGCTGCATTGGGGTAGTTGAGTGCACAGCGCTGAGTTATCCAGTAACGGGAGCACTGAGGTGATTGTGGCTATGGCGGCTGATGACTGTTCGGCCAGGGCTGCTAGCTGAGGGGCGTTCTGCGCGGCTTGGTCGAGTTGGGGTGCGGCGGCGGTCAGTGTTTGTAGAAGTGGTTGGTATTGACCTATTTCGGCCCCGATGGTGGTGACTTGGTTAAGAATGCCAGCCAGTGGGGTGAGATTGGTGCGGATCTGTATGTCGAGTTGTTCGAGGCCGTCGGCGAGTTGGTCTGCACCAGAACGCAATTGTTCGAGGTCACCTTTGCGGGCTTGGCCCTCACCCACTGAGCCGGCCACCCGATCGCCGATCTGCCCGTTCTGCCAGGAGAGTTGGGCTTGTTCGAGTTTGGCTCCGGTCGGGCGAGTGACACCGACCACACGGGTGACGCCGGGGATCTGCGCAATCCGAGCTGCCATCTGATCAAGGTCGGCAAGTCCGTTGGTTGTTCTCAGATCGGTGGGCGAATCCACGACGACAAATTCCGCGATGGTGATGTCTTGCGGGAAGTGCCGGTTGAGCAGTGCGTAACCTTCGTTGCTGTCGGTGGTTGTGGGTTGACCGTCTCGGTCGTCGTAGGTGATCTGAATGCCCAGCGCGGTGACGCTCAGGATCGTCAATCCGACGAGGCTGACGGCCAGCAACGGCGCCGGGCGGCGTACGACGAGGACCGCGATGCGGTTCCAGTAGCGCCGCGTGAGGTCTTTGCGCGGGGCACCCCACCCCCATCGCGCAGCCCACAGCAGCACTGGCGGCAACAACGTGACGGTGGCGAGGAATCCGATGAGGATCGCCACTGCGCAGGCGGGGCCGAGGGTGGCGAAGACGCTGAGCTGCCCGAAGACCATGGCTAAGAACGCGAGAGCAACAGTGCTTGCCGACGCAAGGATCACCCGTCCGATGGTGGCGGTGGCATCGATGAGAGCGTCGGACGCGGCGGCGCCTTGGCGCAGCCTTTCGTGGTATCTGCTGATCAGAAAGACCGAATAGTCCACACCGGCGCCGAGCAAGATGACGGTCATGAACGCAACGGTGAATTGCGAGACTGGCATGCCCAGTTCGCCTAACGCAGACATGACTCCGCGGGCTACGGCGAGACTGATACCGATGACCAGAAGCGGTAGCAACGCAGTGAACACCGACCGATAGACGATCAGCAAGATTATGGCGATCAGCACGACGGTGGCGATGGTGATGACCACCAGATCCTTTTCAGCGGTGACGATTTGGTCGCTGAAGGTCGCTGTTGGTCCGGTCACGTGGACTGTCGTGCTGGTGCCGGTAAAGACCTCTGCTGCGGTCTCGCGGATCGATTCCACAGCGTGGGCCGCCGTCGGCCCGCCGAGGCTGCCGCTGACCCCGACGGGCAAGTACCAGGCTTTGCCGTCTTCGCTGAGCGCTTGTCGGGCAGTGATCGGGTCGGCGAGCAGGTCGCGTACGGCCTGCACATCATCGCGGTCGGCGCGGAGCCGGACCACGAGGTCGTCATAGCGTTGGCGGGCGGGCTCGGTGAGTCCGGCCGGATCTTCCATTGCCACGAACACCGTGGTCTTCGCGCCCTTTTCGTCGAACGCCTCGCCCATGCGATCGAGCGCCTGAAACGACGGCACGCCCTTAGGAATTGGGTCCACCGATTGCTGGCGCACAACTGTTTCCAACTGGGGAAACAGCACAGCCAACACCACGGCAACAGCCACCCAGACGCCCGCTACCAGCGCTTTGTGCGACAAGACGAAGCGTCCCACCTGCCCCAGCGACCGGCTGTACTCACCGCGACCGGTCGATCGCCGAAGCTTCACCACTGCTCACGCATCCATCGCTGCGTTGGCATCGCACACCCTTCGACAAATGAATCAATCGGTATCACTACGCTACAGCATGTAGCGAAAGGAATGGATTGTTCGGCGACGCGGGACTATCGGATCAGCGGCGGTGGGCGGCGAGAAAGTCGTCGACAAGCTGTTCGCAGTCCGCGCCACTCATCGAGCGAAGGCCGGACAGCTGCGCGAAGACCAGCGGGCCCACGAGCTGGGTGATGGCCACGCCGGGATCGAACTCGTCGAGTTCCTTCTGGGCGGCGGCGCTCTGCAACACCTGATCGAACGGTTCCCGGTACTGCGCGATGACACGAGCGCGCAGCGGCGCGAGGGTGTTCTGCTGCTCCCCGGGCTCCTCCGGCACCATCGCCAGCCACGCCAAGGTGGTCAATTGCAGTGGCGCCTGCTCGATCAACGCAGCCTGAGCACGGACCAACCGCACCAAACTGTCGCGGATTGGTCCGTGCGCGTCAGGGACGTCGGCGTGGGGCAACAATCGTTCGAACGCCGCAGCCAACAAATCGGTGGTGCCGTCGAAATGCCGGTAAAACGTCGTTCGAGCCACCCGCGACATCCGGGAGACCGCCCCGACCGTGACTGCATCAACCCCGCCGGTCTTCAACAGGGCAGATGCCGCATCAACCAACCGGTTGCGTGAACGAACCAAACGCGGGTCTTTGTCATCCATCACGTCCTTGGACCGAGGACCCGCGTCGCGCCTGGCCGCCATCACCGCACCCACACTCCCATCCCCGAGACTGCTCTCGGGCGCCTGGCGATCTTGGTTCGCACGAAGTGAATCGCCCCGGGTTTGTCAGAGGCTAGCAAGTGCCGCGTCGGCGGGTACCGGTGCGGGGTGGTTGTGATGATAGGTGTCCTCGAGCTCGATGGGCGGGATCATGCCGATCTCGCCGTGCAATCGCCGGTGATTGAACCAGTCGATGTATTCCGCGGTCGCGATCTCGAGGTCGTCGATATTCTTCCAGGGCCCGCGGTTGCGGACCAGCTCGGCCTTGAACAGCGAGTTGAAGGCCTCGGCCAGGGCATTGATGCTCCTATAGTTGTCAACTCGTGACTTCGCCTGTTCGCGGGTCGGTCTTGACGAGGTGGTAGACCTCGCGGATCACGTAGCGTTTCAGGCAGCGGATGATGTCGCGTTTGCTCTTGCCCTCG
>JAAYXN010000020.1 GCA_012515885.1 Rhodococcus sp. (in: high G+C Gram-positive bacteria) | reverse complement strand
CTCGGCGAGTTCCTTGCCCAGCACTTCACCACGGAAACGCCCATGCTGCAACAGCTTCCACAGCTTGGCTTCCACGGAGCGCGTCACGTCCGCGAGTGTTGAAGACTCGCTGATGTGGACTCGCAGCGGCAGAACGCTGGCCACCATCGCGGGCATCGTCCGCAAATCACGTGTGCCACGAGCTGTGGTCGGCAGCGAGAACACTGCGTCGTGCATGTTTGTGGCGCGGGCGAGGTAGGAGCCGAGCAGCGCGATCAGTACGTGCGAGAAACGCAGGTCGTTTTCGCGGGCGAACTCTTCCAACCGGGTGCGTCGCTGCGCGTCAATTTCCCAGCTATCGGTAATAACGGCAGGTGCCAGGGACAGCGGCTCGTCGGTGACGTGCGCGATCTGCGGCAGATCCCCCAACTCACTGAGCCAGTACTCGCGGTCTTTCTGGAACTGCTCGCCACCGACGTACTCGGTATCGGCAGCCACGTAGCGTTCGACAGTCCATTCGGCGGCCGCATCGGGTGCGACGCCGCGCGCGTAAGCCTTCGCGATACGGCCAACAACAAGGGCGAGACCGACGCCGTCGATGATGATGTGGTGGTACTGCTGGTACAGCCGCACCACGTTGTCGGCGACACGGTGCACCGCGAAGGTGAAGAGCAGATCGTTCGCGAGATCGACGGGCTCACGCATCTTCGTGTGCATCCACGCATCGGAGGCTGCAGCAGGGTCGGCTTCGCCGCGGAAGTCGATGACGTCGAGAGTCCAGTCGCGGTGTTCGCGAGGGATCTGAACGAGGACACCGTTCTCGTCGATATCGAAGTTGACGTGCAGCGTCTGTGCCTGGTCCAGGACGACCTTCGCGGCGTGCGCAAGCGCCTCGGCGTCAATATCGCCGACAGTTTCGGAGTAAATACCGGTGTTGTAGAGGTACCCCACCGAGTCCAGCTGGTGCCCGAAATAGATGCTCTTTTGAGCGGCCGTAACTGGATACGCCGACTGCACTTTTTCGCACTCCATGTCTGCCTCGAACGGGAAAATCTTTCGGTTAGCCTACCCAAAGGAATGGGCCGCGAGGGAACCTGTCGCCAGGACAACTCGCAGCCCCAACCATCAGCTTTGAGCGGCGGTATTGACTGCCTCGTGGAAGGTGACGTCCACGGCGCCCGCCGCGGTCAGCCACCGCTGCGCGAGTACGTGTACCCAATCTTGGTCAAAACGGACGCCGTCGAAGACCAACCGGACCCGCACGTGGCCGTCAGCAACCCAGATGGTCACATCGAGCGGAGCACTGTGAGCCGCCGGATCAACATCGAAATCCTCGACAAATCGGGCCGTGACCTCCGGTGATGGCAATTGCGTGAACGCGATAGCGCTCTGGGCGCCGAGGTAGCGCAGCAGCGCGGCCCCACTGCCGTCGCCCGGTGTTGCCGCGCGCGCCGCCGCCAGCGACTCCAATGCCGAGTCCATGCTGGCCACCGCGCCGAGCCGCAACGGCACGCCTGCCGCGAAAGCGCCGACTGTCCGCGACGAGTCAAACTCGGCTCCGCCGACGTGCCGAAGATCACCCTCGACCTCGACGCTGACATCCGCCATTCCCGATTCAGAGAGGGCAACAGCGAGCCCCGCAAGCCACTGATCCTGGCTCTTCGTGCCCGCAAATTCCGGCTGCGGCTGCCACGACGCATCGACACTCAACACCGAGCGAGATGCGACCGCACCCGGTAGTGCCGGAGCCCCCGGCAGCACCGCGCCCGGAGCCAGTGCCGTCGCCCAATGCGCCAGCTCCGCGAGCAGCGCCGGATCTTGAGCGGCCTCGTTGATCCGGGTCGCCACACCGCGGGCAGTTGCCGCTGGACGAGGTGAGCTCTGGGCGCACTCACGACGCAGCACCGTCAGCGACTGGGTGTCGGCGGCAATCGCGTGGACACCAACAACCAGCAGCCCCGGCTGCGCGCCGCGATCGAGCCAGACGGCGGCAATCACACGCTGCTCCGGGTCTAGCTGGTTCGCGATATCAGCCTTCGCGTCCGTGAGCGCCTGCTGCCAGTGATCACCCGACTCAACACGAGTCACAGTGACATCGGTCACGCCGCTAGCGTCGGTGGTCTGCGCCGTCCACAACACCGGAGCCACGCGCGCGAGCCGGGTGCGCAGCGCGTCATGGGTGCGCACCAGTTGTTGCACCCGTGCCGTCACCGCATCAAGGTCAGCACCGGCCTCGGTATCGACGATGAAGAATCCTGCAACACCGACTGGGTCTGCGCCGGATTCTCGAAGTCGATGCACCGTCGGCATCAACGCGATTGGGCCCGCCTCGTCAGGATCGCGGGGACCGTCGTCGACCTGTTCCTGAGCGAACTCGGCGATCTGAGCCAGCGCCGCCGGTGTGCGCCACTGGAATACATCGCGGGGGCCGATCGTGATGCCGCGGCGACGGGCAGCATTGACCAGGGTGATGGACATGATGGAATCGCCGCCGAGGACAAAGAAGTCGTCGTCCGCGCCCACCTCAGTGACGTCGATGCGCAGCGCCGCGGCGAACAGTTCGCACATCGCTGTCTCTTCCGGGCCCACCGGTTCGCGGCGATCCGCGACCGAGATAGCCGGTTCGGGAAGCGCTTTGCGATCGAGCTTTCCGTTGTCGGTCAGTGGCAGTTCATCCAGCACTATTGTCGCGGTGGGAATCATGTACTCGGGCAAACGATCCGCGCCGCTCGCGAGAACGTCAGCGACGACAGGTGCCCGGCCCGCAGCGGGCACCAGGTAGCCCACAAGCTGCCCGTCACGGACGGCGCTGACGAACGCAGCCACATCGGGGTGTGCTGTCAGGACAGCATCGATTTCGCCGAGTTCGACGCGCAGACCACGCAGCTTGACCTGCCCGTCAGCGCGACCGATGTAGTCAAGGGTCAGTCCGTGGCTGCTGCCACGCCACCGCACCAGGTCGCCGGTGCGGTAGAGCCGGGCCCCGCCGCCCGCCGGGTCGGCAACAAAGCGTTCGGCCGTCAAACCTGGGCGACGGTTGTAGCCGCGCGCCAACTGAACGCCGCCGAGATACAGCTCACCGACCACGCCCGGAGGCACTGGACGCAGATGTTCGTCGAGGACAAACACCGACGTGTTCCAGACCGGTTGGCCGATCGGGACAAGCGCCGACGTGTCAGCGCGATCGATCTCTTCCGCCGTGACGTCAACCGCCGCCTCGGTCGGGCCGTAAAGGTTGTGGAGTTCGCCATCGACGAGCGCGTAGAAACGGTCCCGGTGATCGGCGCTGAGCGCCTCACCACTGCACACCACGCGAGGCAGAGACAAGCGCCCTCCACTCGCCACCCCGGCGCTGTTTCCGATACTCGCCACCCCGGCTCGGTATTCCAAGAATGCGGCCAGCATCGACGGCACAAAATGCGCGGTCGTGATGGCGTGGCGTTCGATGACCGAGCTGAGGTATTCGGGATCGCGGTGCCCATCCGGAATAGCCGTCACCAGTGTGGCGCCAGTGATACCAGCCCAGAAGAACTCCCACACCGACACGTCGAAACCAGAGGGCGTCTTCTGCAGAACACGGTCGCCGTCACCGAGTTGGAAGCGGTCCTGCATCCACAGCAGACGATTCACGATGGCGCGGTGGCTGACCACCACGCCCTTCGGCAGGCCCGTCGAACCGGAGGTGTACAGCAAATAGGCGGCGCTGTCCGGGTGGACGGCAGGCAACTGCACGGGTACGGAATCGGCACCTAGATCCTGCGGGGTTCCCAGCTCGTCGACGCGCAGCACCGGGACGTCATACGGCTGCGGTTCATCGGCAACAACCAGGGCGGGGGCCGCGCTGTCGACCATGTACGCCAGACGCTCAGACGGGTACGCACGGTCCAGCGGTAGGTACGCGGCGCCCGCGCGGTGGATCGCATGCAGCGCCACCACGAGGCCTGCGCCGCGAGTGAGCGATACGGCAACAACCGGCTCGGCACTACCTGCGATCTGTCGATGAATCGCCTGCGCGAGTGTGTCGACGGCAGCATCGAATTCGCGGTACGTCCACACCGTGTCGGTGCCGTCCACGATCAGTGCCGTCGCATCCGGTGTTGCTTGAGCTTGCCGCGTGAACAGGTCCGCGAGGCTAACTGACTCCACCTCGACCGTCTGCCCCCGCTGAGCCTGCGCCAGCGCGGAGAGGTCGGCGCTGGTCCGTATATCGAGGTCAGCTAGACGCACCTGCGCGTTGTCGGCAACCGCGTTCAGGACCGCTGCGAGACGATCTGCCAGCGCCGTCACCGTCGACTCGTCGAAAAGGTCCGTGGCGTACTCGATGCGTCCGCGAATACCGCCGTCAGCGGCTTCCGCGAGATCGAAGGTGAGATCGAACTTCGACGTTCCGGTCTCCACAAACACCGGTTCGGTGTCGACGTCGCCGAGCCGAACGCCGCTCACAGCGTCCCGGTACTGGATCAGGATTTGGAACAGCGGTTGCCGTGACAGCGAACGCGTCGGTGTGACGGCATCGACCAGCTCTTCGAACGGAATGTCTTGGTGTGCATACGCATCGAGGTCTACCTCACGGACGCGCCGCAGGATTTCCGTGAACTCAGGATTGCCGCTGAGGTCGCTGCGCAGCACCAAAGTGTTGACGAAGAAACCAACCATCTGTTCCAGCGCAGCGTGAGCGCGGCCCGCGACGGGCGTACCGAGAACAATGTCTTCGCCCGCACCAGAACGCGACAGCAAAGCTGCAATGGCTGCGTGCGTGAGCATGAACATCGACGAACCGGACGCTGTCGCAATACTTTCCAGCTTGCTCCGCAGCTGCGGCGGCAATGAGAAATGTACGGCGCCGCCGCGGTAAGAACTCACCGATGGTCGCGGACGATCGCGCGGGATTTCCAGCTCTTCAGGCTGACCGGCGAGCACGCTCGACCAGTGCGCGGCTTGCTTCGCGACGACCGATGCCTCGTCAGCGCGGTCTCCGAGTAGCTCGCTCTGCCACACCGTGAAGTCCCGGTAGCGCACCGGAAGGTCACTAATCTGAGCGCCAGTGTCCGATACCGCGGCGGTGTAGAAGGTAGCCAGATCGTCGAGGAGTGGACGCGCTGACCACTCGTCAGCGGCAATGTGGTGCACCAGCACCAACAGGTGCGCGTCGTCTGCGGAGGTACGCAGCAGTGCGACACGAATCGGGATCTCCGATGCAATGTCGAACTGGTACGCCGACTCCGACGCCAGCGCAGCATCGAGTTCGTCAGCAGCAATATCGCGGACCACGAGCGGGACCGATACGTCCGCGAGGACCTGCTGGACACCCACAGAATCAGCACCCGCTGTGTCGGTATCGAGCTCATCATCAGTAGCGGTGAAGACGGTCCGCAGCGCCTCGTGCCGCTGGACTGTCGCCTCCAGTGCGCCCTGCAGAGCATCCACATCAAGTGCGCCGTGCACATGCAGCGTGAACGGAATGTTGTAGGTAGCGCTGGGCCCTTCCAGCTGGAAGAGGAACCACAACCTGCGCTGCGCCGCCGACATCGGTGAACGTTCGTCCACATCGCGGCGCACCAGTTCCGGACGCGGCCGATCGGCAGTCCTCTCCGCCGCAGCCAGTGCCGCCGGGGTGCGGAGATCGAAAATGTCTCGGATGCTGAATTCGCGGCCCGTCTTCGCTGCGATCGCCGCCGTCAAGCGTGTCGCAAGCAGCGAGTTTCCGCCGAGCGCAAAGAAGTCTTCATCGGGGCCGACGCTGTCAAGGCTGAGTAGATCCGCAAGGACCGTGCAGTACAGCTGCTCCTGCTCGGTGGCGTCCCGGCGCGGCGTCTCCTCGCGTGTTGGTGCCGGAAGCGCAGCCCGATCCACCTTGCCGTTCGGCAGCAGCGGCATCCGCTCCAGCATCACGAACAGCGCTGGAATCATGTAGTCGGGCAGCGAGGCACGAACGTGCTCACGTAGTTCCGCTACCGACAGCCCCACGTCCGACGCTGTCTGCAGCGAGGCGACGTAGGCGACCAATTGGTCGGTGCCCGCTGCCGCCTGTCCCGTCGTCACGAGCGCCGCGTCGACACCGGAGTAAGACGCAATCGCCGCTTCAACTTCGCCCGGCTCGATCCGGAAGCCGTGCAGGCTGATCTGGTTGTCGGCGCGGGAAATGAATTCCAAAGCGCCACTGCGGGTTCGCCGTACCAGATCGCCTGTGCGGAAGATGCGCGCTCCGCTGCCGAATGGGTCGGGGATAAACCGCTCAGCGGTCAAGGCCGGGCGATGCAGGTAGCCGCGTGCGCACTGCACGCCCGCGACATACAGCTCACCCACAACGCCGTCGGGGACGGGGCGCAGGTACTGGTCGAGAACGAAACCAGCGGTACCGGGCATTTCCGGACCGATGAGAACCTTGGGTGCGTCAGCATCTACTTCCCACACGCACACATCGCCCGCTACCTCGGACGAACCGTATGAGTTAAAGACACGGGTACCGGAGTGCGACAGTGCATCGACAACCGCGCGATCAAGCGGTTCACCACTGAGGAACCACGTGCGGATCTGCTGCGCTGCCTGCCGATGCGTGTCAGAAATAGCGGTCGCCAAGCTGGGCACCGCCGTCAACTGCTGCGCATCGTGATCGACGATCAGCTGTGCGAGCGCGCTGACGTCCCGCGACTCGTCGTCACCAGCAAGGATCGAGGTGGCGCCGCTGAGGAACGCCGCCAACAATTCCGTCGAACCGTCGATGAAACTCAGCGAGCTTTTCGCGATGCGCACCTCACCGGGATTCGCGAGAAGGTCACGCTGCCACAGCAGCCGGTTCGCGAGCGCGCCGTAAGTGCCAACGACGCCCTTGGGTGTTCCCGTCGAACCGGAGGTGTAGATCAGGTAGGCCGGGGCATACGGGTGCAACGGCCGTGCGCGATCGCTATCGGCCAACGCGGTCGAGGCGAGCGTCTGTGACTCGGACTCAAGTTGGGCGTACATGGCCTCATCGATGATGAGTTCCGGTGCGGCGTCACCGAGCACAAAGTCGATGCGCGCCTGCGGGTATTTGAGGTCGACCGGAAGGTACGCGGCGCCAGCAGCGATGATCGCACGCAGAGCGATCACGGCAGAGAGTGTGCGCGGCAGGGCTATCGCCACCACGCTCTCCGCGCCAATCCCGCGGGCTGCGAGGGCGCGTGCCATTCTCGCGGCGCGCTCCCCCAACTCTTGATAGGTCAGCGATTCGCCCGCGAAACTGACAGCTGTCGTGTTCGCGAACTCGGTGTCTGCGTCCGCCAAAAGCTCAGGCAGGCTGGCAGCGCCTTCCACTGCTGGGATTGCGGCGAGCTGGTGGTCGTCGCTCAGTCGCACCTCGACGTCGGCGATCGCGGTATCCGCCTGGTAAGCGAATGCGGTGAGGACGTGAGAGAGCCTGCGGCCCAATGCGTCCACGGTAGCCGCGTCAAACAGGTCGTCGGCGTATTCGATACGGATATCGAGCGTGCCGGGAAGTTCGAGGAACTCGAAGGTCAGATCGAACTTCGCGGTACCCGTACCGAAATACTCTGGTTCCACGACTAGACCCGGGAACTGCGGGACCACCGGCGGGGTGCGGTGCTGGACCATCGTCTGGAACAGCGGATGCCGCGCAGACGACCGCGTGACGCCGGACGCGTCAACGATGTCTTCAAACTGCACATCTTGATGCGCGAAGCCATCAAGCACGACGGCCCGCACCCGCGCCAGCACGTCAGAGATCGCAGGGTTACCTGACAGATCGATCCGCGTGGGCAGGGTGTCAACAAACAGGCCAACGAGATCATCGAGGTCGCCGGTGCCGCGGCCCGCGACTGGGGAACCGAGAACGATATCTTCGCCTGCACCGAGGCGCGAGTACAGCACCGCGACCGCGGCCTCGGCGATCATGAACATCGATACGCCTTGCGCGGCAGCGAGATCGCGAAGCGCCGTCGTCACGTCAGCGTCGATCGTCGTCCATGCCTCGCCGCCCACCTCGGTGGGAACAGGCAGTCGTCGACGGTCATACGGAAGCGGGAGTTCTTCGGGGGCCCCGCCCAGAGCAGCACGCCAGTAGTCGACGTGGCGCTCTGCGTTTTCGTCGGCGGTAGCGCTGCTTTGCCACAGGGCGAAGTCTGCGTACTGCAGCCGCGGCGCTTCGGTGAACGCGACAGTGCCGTCCAGTTCGGCGCGGTACGCGGCCGCCAGGTCAGCGAGAAGCGTCGACGCGGACCAGTCGTCACCAGCGATGTGATGCAGCACGAGGAGCAGAATCCGCTCGCTGCCCTCGCCCAGCAGGTGCGCCCTGATCGGTAGATCAGCGGTCAGGTCAAACGGGACTGTCGCTGCCGCGCGCAGCGCATCGGTGCCACTCGCTTCGCCGTGCTGCACCGAAATACGGGCCTGATCGGCAGGAATGATCTTCGACCATGCGCCGCCGTGAGCGTCAGCGGTGATGACGGTGCGCAGCACTTCGTGGCGCGCCACGACAGCGTGAACGGCGCGTTCTAAAGCGTCTGCGTCGATTTCTCCACGCAGTTTCACTGCGAACGGAATGTTGTACGTCGCGGACGGCCCACGCATGCGGTCAAGGAACCACAGCCGTTGCTGCGCTGCAGACAGCGGGATCTGTTCGGGACGCGGACCCGCCACGGGACCGGTCCGCACATGCTGCCCGGCGTCGACAAGCGGAGCGAGCCTGGCCACGGTCGGTGCATCGAATACTTCACGCAGCGACACCTGCACAGCCATGACCGCCGCGATACGGCCAATCAGTCGAGTAGCTGACAGAGACGTGCCGCCCAGGCTAAAGAAGTCTGCGTCGACGCCGACATCGTCGATGCCGAGCATCTCCGCGAACAGGTTTGCGAGCGTAATTTCCGTTTCGGTCTGAGGCGGCCGCCCCGTATCGATCGCCCCAAAGTCAGGTGCGGGCAGCGCTTTTCGATCAACCTTCAGGTTGGGTGTGAGCGGGAAGCGTTCAAGCACAACGATCACCGACGGAACCATGTAGTGCGGCAAGGTTCCCGCGATCACCGTACGAAGCTCAGCCGGATCTACGACCGCGCCGGATTTAGCGGTCACGTAGCCAATGAGCTGAGCGGTACCAGCGTTGTCGTGGCGCACGACAGCGACAGCCTGATCGACCTGGCTGAAAGCCCCCAGCGCTGCCTCGACATCACCCAGTTCGATGCGGTGTCCACGCACCTTCACCTGATCGTCCGTACGACCCAGGTACTGCACGCTGCCTTCATGCCAGCGCACGAGGTCTCCCGTGCGGTACATGACGCCGTCTCCGCACGGATCGGCAACGAACCGAGCACACGTCAAATCGACACGACCGCGGTAGCCGCGGGCAAGCTGCTCACCCGTCACGTACAGCTCACCGGCAACTCCGGAAGGCACTGGCTGCAGATAGCCGTCAAGGACACGAACACCCGTGCCTCCGTAGGGAAGTCCGATTGAGCCGATCCACTTCTGAGTCGTCACCGGTGTTGAGGTGCACCACACGGTTGCTTCCGTGGGCCCATACATATTGATCGTGGCGTGGGTGCGCTGCGCCAACTCGACAGCTAGCGCGGCGGGCAGGGCTTCACCGCCGACAGCCACATCAATACCGGAGAGGTCGGGCGGCGACGGCATACCGACGACCGCACCCCACAGGGATGGGGTGGCCTGCATGAGCGTCACCGACTCCGAGGCCATCAACTGCGCCAAAACTGCAGGGTCGCGAGCGCCATCGTCGTCCGCGAGGATGATCGCGGCGCCCTGGGTCAGGGGCACAATCAGTTCCAACACGGCGATGTCGAACGACAGAGTCGTCACCGCGAGCAGGCGCGTATCCGGGCCGATGGCTGCGAGTCGGGCGCCTTCTCGCGTGAAGCTCGCGAGAGCCCGGCGCTCAATGGTGACGCCCTTCGGCTTACCCGTCGAGCCTGAGGTGTAGATCGTGTACGCCGCACTTGTTGGCCGTGGGTTCGTCGGCAGCACTGCTGGCGCAATTGCCTCGTCGTTCCACGCGAACCCGTCAGAACCGAGCCACGCGAACCCGTCAGCACTGAGCAACGCAGTCTGTGTGTGCGCTGGGATCACGACGCGGTCAGCAAAGTCTTTGGTGGTCAGCAGGATTGCGGGCTGTGCGTCATCGAGCATGTAGTCCAGGCGCGACTGCGGGAACTGCGGATCGAGTGGCACGTAGGCGGCACCTGACGCGAGAGAGGCCATGACCGCAACCACCATGTCGGCGGTGCGCGGCAGAGCCAACGCGACGATCGTCTCTTCGCCCGCACCCCGCGACACCAATTGGCGGGCAAGGTCATCGACGCGGTCAGCAAACTCGCGGTAGGTCAGTCGCTCCTCCCCCGCGACGATGGCCAGCTCATTTCCGCGGGCATCAACCTGCTCATTGAACAGTTCGATGACGTCACGGGCAGGCGCGCCTGCTGGCGCGTTCAGCACCACATCGGCGCGTGTCTGCGCATCAAGCAGCTCTATCGCACCGAGCTTGATCTCGGCAGAATCAGCTGTAGCGGTCAGGATGCGCGAGATGGCCTCGACGTGGCGATACAGCTCCGCCTCGGTGTAGCGCTCAGCGTCCGCGTCCACTCGAATTTCGAGGTTGCCCTCGCCGTCACGGCGCACAATGAACGCGAGATCGCGGACCGGGCCGCGCGCCAACGAGTGCACCGTGCCCGCCGCGGCACCGAACTTGAGGGAGTCGCCAAACGGTTTGACGTTGATCGACGGTCCCACAACACCCGGGCTATCTGCGGGCAGCGTCGCGTCCCGGTGAATGTCCTCGGCGCGGTACCGGGTGTGCGGCCGCTGACTTGCCAACGTCTCTCGCACCGCGGCCGCAACATCGAACAACGTCTGGGACGGTGACACCGACACCCGTAGCGGTAGGACATTCATCGCCGTCGTCACCACCGTTGCGGCGGGTAAACCGATCCGGTTCATAGACGGGAACCCGAGCACCACATCAGTACGCGACGACGCGCGTGAGACGTACGCGAGCGCTGCCGCCGTCACCGTGTCGATCCAGGTGCCACCGGTGTTGCGGGCGAGTTCGTCGAGGCGATCGATCACCGCTTTCGGTGTTGACGCCGCGACGCTGAGAACAGACCGCGCGGTCTGTGACGCTGCTGGCGGAGGGGTATCTGCCAGCGTGGGTGCTTCCGCAACACCGACGAGTTCTGCCGCCCAGAACTGCCGATCAGCGGCGAAGGAGTCCGATCCGCGGTACTCGTCGTCCGCGCTGACGATGGCGTCGATCCTGCCGAAACGCGCCCGCGGTGGCTGCGCGTCGGCAGTCGCTGCGGTGTAAAGCGCGGCGATGCGGCGCTCAAGAAGTGTGTAGCCGTAGACGTCGAGGAAAACGTGATGCGCCCAGAGGAACAGGTAGGCACTCGTGGGCGTCACGGCGTAGATCGTGGCGCCCACGCCGGGGGCGTCGGTGAGATCAACAGGGGTCGCGAGGATGCGACGCATGTCCGCCAGCGCCTGCTCCGGCGTTGCCTCTTCGATGCGGCATTCAAGTACCGAGGCGCCCGGCTGCTGCCACACACCGTCCTCGTCCTGAGTAATTCGTGCGGCGAGTTCCGGTGCTTCCGCGAACGCCTGATTGACACTCGATTGCACACGCGCAACGTCGATGTCACCGATCAGCTCAATGTATTGACCGGTCAGAAACGTCGAGTTGGCTCGATCGAGTTGCTGAGCGATCCACATGCCGGATTGCGCAGCTGTGAGCTGCGCGCGATCACCCGAACGCACCGATATCCTCCGCAGAAAGTTAGGTAAGGCGGACAGTTGACCTGCGCCGTTGACCCCAGGACCAGGCCAAGTAAGGAATACCTAACACTAACAGGTACGATTGTGAAGACCTCAGCGCCGTGAGAGGTCACCCCCTGAGAAAGGACGAGCAGCCCATGCCGGTCACCTCCGCGTCCCGTCGCCTGGATTTGCCGATTGTGCTGCGCAAACTCTCAGTGTTGCGCACCGCCGAGGTCACTCCCCGCATGAGGAGGATCACTCTGGGTGGCGAGCAGTTGGGGCCGTTTTCTGCTTCCGGTTTTGATCTCCCTGCCTTCACAACACGCGGCGCTGACGACTACGTGAAGCTGTTTTTCCCCGAGCCTGGCGCTGAACCGGTATTGCCGGAGCAGCACGATGGGCACCTGCATTGGCCGCGCAAGCCCGCGCCGATAGCTCGCGCCTACACGATTCGCCGTTTCGACGCCGACGCTGGTGAGCTGGATCTGGATTTTGTTGTCCACGGCCACGGCATTGCAGGCAATTGGGCGCGCGACGCCAAGCCCGGTGACGAGATTCATCTCGCCGGACCGAAGGTGTCGACCATCCCGCCGGAAGGCGCCTCGTGGTGGTTGCTGGCCGGTGACGAAACCGCACTTCCCGCGATCGGTCACTATCTGGACGATGCCCGCGGTTCAAGTACTCCCCTGCATGCATTCGTTCTTGTCGACGGCCCCGCCGAGGAGCAGCGCGAACTCGACGGCGTGCACTGGGTACATCGCCGCAGCGACGCCGACGACGCTCTCGTACTGGCCGAGGCGGTACGTGCCCATTCACTGCCCGATAGCGATGGCTGGATGTGGATCGCCGGCGAGGCCGGGATCGTCCGCGAACTGCGCGCAGTGGCAAAACAGTTGGGTATCCCCAAACCCATGCTGGACGCCTCCGGCTATTGGCGCGCCGACAGCGGCGCACTTGGCCGTATCCGCGCCCTACGTGACCGTGCCGTCGAATCGCTCGATCACCGTCGACACGAACACGTCGCCGCAGCACACTAGAAGCTCCAGTACGCCCGCTGCTAGGACACCGCGAGCGCTGCGCTTTCGGTGTCCGCGGAGCGGATGGTTTCAACAGCGCGGATCTTCTCGGCGATATCGCCAACGACAGGGCGTCGCACCACTGACAGGTGATTGCCCGGCACCCGAACAATCTCCAAGTTGCCGGTAATCAAGGTCGCCCACCATGCGGGGTCATTCGGATTGTCCGCACTCATATAGACGACGGCGTCTCCGCTCCACGGTGCAATGCGATGCCGATTGCCCACGCGTGATCCAACCTCCCAAAACAGTTCCTCTTGAAGTGTCGGTTCACGCCGGAGCAGCCCCGCTGTATAAACGCGCCAATGCGTCAACAGACGCTGACGAAGCGGCGGCGCGGTTGGAGCGTGAGTGACCACGCGTTCTGCTTGCTGAGGCTCGGGACTGTCGACAGTATGGCGCGACGCCGCAGCGAATTCGGCCGCAACCGGTGCGGGCAGAAAAGCGTCGAGAAGGATCGGCGGGTCCACCAGTTCGCCCGCCGCTGCAAGTTCGCGGGCCACTTCCAACGCGACAATCCCGCCCAGCGAATGACCGGTCAGCTGATACGGGCCATGCGGCTGGATCTTGCGGATGATCGACACATAGCGGCGCACCATTTTCGCCACCGTGAAATCCGGCAGGGCCCGATTCTCCAAACCCTGCTGTTGCAGCGCATAGGTGGTGAACTCCCCGGCAAGCTCGCGTGCTAGGGGGACGAAACTTGCCGTATTTCCGCCAGCGCCACAGATCGCCCACAGCGGCCGCGCACCCCGATCAAGGACCACAACTGTCGGCGGAAGCGACCTGTCCCGCTTCGGTGACGTGATCTGCGCGGCGATTCCAGCAGGGGTGGGATCAGCGAGAGCGATACCTACTGGGACGCGGACGCCATACCGGTCAGCGAGGGCCGTCAACACCTTTAGCAACGACAGCGACGTGGCGCCCAACGCCATAGGGTCCTGGCTACGCCCGATTCCCTCGATCCCCAGAGCGATTGCCCACTGCAACGCCACTTCCGCCTCGACGGGAGTGCGCGGCTGCACCACGCGTTGGCCGTCGTCGGCTATCCGTACTTCTGGCACTGTTTCCGGTTGGCCTGTTGGTGTGTGATCGGCCTGCGTCAGAGCCGCGCGATCGACCTTGCCGTTCGGCAGCGTCGGCAACTGCGCCATCACGACGAAGCGGTCAGGGATCATGTAGTCCGGCAACCATGTACGAAGATGCTCCCGAAGCCCCTGCTTATCAATATCTTTCAGTCCTGCCACGTAGGCCACGAGTTGCTCGGTGCCCGCCCCGGCAGCAGTGGTCACCAACGCCGCGTCGACGCCGGGGAAAGAGGTAATCGCCACTTCAACATCACCAGGTTCGACACGGAAACCGCGGATACTGATCTGGTTGTCGGCTCGCGAAATGAACTCCAGCTCACCGCCCCGCACACGACGCACCAAATCACCGGTACGAAATAGTCGCTGCCCACTTCCGAAAGGGTCAGCCACGAACCGCTGCGCCGTCAACGCTGGGCGTCTCCAGTAGCCGCGGGCGCACTGGACACCAGCGACATACAGTTCACCGACAACTCCGTCGGGAACGGGTTGCAGCTGCTCATCAAGGACGAAGCCCGCCGTTCCCGGAACCTCCGAACCGATCAGTACGCGGCGATGCTGCCGAGCGAACGCGCCATCGCGCGTCCACTCTGCCGCGTCCCACACGCAGACATCTCCCGCCACTTCGGAAGAACCGTAAGAGTTCAGAACGCGTGGCCGTCGGTCAGAGGACGGGTTGCTAGTCAACACATCGATTACTGCGGCATCGAGCGGTTCACCACTAAGGAACCAGGTATCGATCCTTCGGGCTGCCTGCGGTTTTATTTCGTTGATAGCCCCTGCCAGGCTCGGTACCGCGGTCATTCGGCTGGCGTCGTGACGCTCAATCAGCTCCGCCAACGTGCCGATATCGCGGGAGCCTTCGTCGTCAGCAAGAACAGAAGTGACGCCCGTCAAGAAGGCGGCGAGAAGTTCGGTAGAGCCGTCGATGAAGCTCAAGGAACTCTTGGCAATCTGGGTGCCGGAATCAGCGAGAAGGTCGCGCTGCCACACCAACCGATTCGCTAGCGCCGCATACGTGCCGACGACGCCCTTCGGTGTCCCTGTCGAACCGGACGTGTAAATCACGTAGGCCGGGCACTGGCTGCGCAGCGGCCGAACCCGATCCGCATCAGTAAGCGGCGTAGCCGCCATCGTCGCCGACTCGGTACTGAGCTGCGCGAACGTTGGTTCATCGACAATCAATTCGGGCTCGGCATCACTGAGCACGTATTCGTTGCGCGCCTGCGGATATTTGAGATCAACGAGGAGATATGCCGCGCCTGTCGCGAGGATCGCTCGCAGCGCGATCACCGCAGCGGGCGTCCGCGGCAACGCCACCGCGACAATGCTTTCTGGGCCAATACCGCGCGCCACCAGGGCCCGCGCGAACCGGGCAGACTCCTCCCCCAATTCGGTAAACGTCAGCGTGTTCGTGGCGCATGCGAGGGCCGTCCGGTCCCCGAACTGTACGTCCGCGGCAGCGAGCAGCGCGGGCAGATCGTGCGTAGTGGTTCCCGTGAGGGCCGCAGCGATCGGATGGTCGCTGCCCAGCCTCACATCGATCTGCGACACCGGGGCATTGACGTCACTAGCGAATGCCTCGAAAACACGAGAAAGCCTGCGGCCCAGTGCATCTATCGTCTCGCGATCGAACAGATCGGTCGCGTACTCGATGCGAATATCCAACGAGTCGGCCCGCTCGATGCACTCAAACACCAGGTCAAGCCGCGCCGCAGAATCATGCCCACGCAACGCGCTACGAGACGAACCGTCCTGCTCTGCTTCGAGCGCACGGTGAGTGACAACAGTCTGGAACAGTGGATGCCGCGCCGTCGACCGAGTCGCCCCCACGGCAGTAACGATGTCCTCGAACTTCGCCGCCGCATATGCCGAACCAGCCTGGACCGTGCGTCGGACCCGACTCAACGCATCCGCAATCGAGAGATTGCCGGACAGGTCGACACGGACAGGCACCACCGTCGAATCGTCGCCGCCATCCATTCCGCGACCCGCACCGAGCACCATGTCGCGTCCCGCACCCAGCCGGGAAAACAACACAGCGACGGCAGCCAACACAATGACAACGAGTGGAGTGCCCTGCACGGCGGCCACTTCGTAGAGTGCGATGCTGGCGTCGCTGCTGATCGTGGTCGTGACATCCGCGCTGCGCTCAGCGGGTTCGGGTGAACGACGGCGGTCATAGGGCAGCGATAGTTCTTCGGGTGCGCCGCGAAGTGCGTCTCGCCAATAGTCGGCGTGCTCATCTGCCTGCACGCGTGCGCCAACGACCCCCAAGCGAGCTTCTACGCTCACCCCTACCTCCGCAGCTCAATGCCATCGCACGCCGCGGCTATCGTCGGGCATCACGAACCTTACTTAGGTAAGGCGAGGCTTAGAGTAGCAGTGGGCTGCACGATCTTCATTAGCTACGCCCCTCAGCATCCACAGCTGCCCACCAACCCTACCAGCAGAAATGCGACATAGCACCCAAACCGTCAGACGTGAATGCACTCAATCGCGCCACCGCACCCGGGGACAATGTCACAAAATATCTGCTAGATGGATACGACGTGACGGTGTCCCCACAAGCAATGGGCACATGCCCCGCTAACCGCGGTCAGTAAGGAGCTTGCGGAGTTCTTTGCGGCTGGTTTTACCGACACCGGTTTCCGGGAAAGCGTCGAGGACTGTGACCGCATCGGGGATCTTCCAGGCGGCAAGCCCACGTTCGCGGACGAATTTGCGGATCGCGGCACCACGCGGCGGCTCCACGCCTTCAGCAACCAGCACGAACGCACAGGTCCGCTCCCCCAAATACTCGTCAGGGATCGCCACCACCACGGCATCACGAACTGCGGGGTGCGCAAGCAGTTGCTCTTCAACTTCCTCCGCCGAGACCTTCTCGCCGCCCCGGTTGATGCGGTCCACGTCGCGTCCGCACACCGTAATGTTGCCCGCAGCATCACGTTTCACGATGTCACCGGTGCGGTACCAGCCGTCAATGAAGGACCGCGCGTTCGCTTCAGGATTGTTGTAGTAGCCGCGAATTGTGTACGGGCCCTGGGTAAGAAGCGCGCCCTCCTCGCCGTCCGCGACGTCGTTGCCTTCGTCGTCGACAACCCGAACCTGGTCGTACTCCGACATCGGGCGCCCCTGAGTGGTCGTCACGATCTCGGCCGGATCGTCAAGGCGCGTGTAGCAAACCAGGCCCTCTGCCATGCCGAACACCTGCTGCAGTTGAACACCCAGAGCGGGGCCAATGCGCGAAGCCAGCTCGTCTGGGCACCGGGCACCACCCACGAGGACGGTCTCCAGCGTCGAAATATCGAAACCGTGATCGTTCTTCTCCGCCGTCTCCGTCCACAGCCGGGCCAGCGGGGGAACCATTCCCGTCATCGTCACTGACGCTTGCTCGATCATGTCGAACGCGACGCTCGGCGCCGGGGACGACGTCAGCGCCACCGTCCCGCCAGCAGCAAACGCACCGAGAATGCCGGGCGAGCTCATCGGGAAATTGTGGGCCACTGGCAGCGTCGCCATATACACGGTGCTGGAGGTAACCCCGCACACACGGTTGCTGGCGATAACGCTGTACAGGTAGTCGTCGTGGGTGCGGGGAATGAGCTTCGGGATGCCGGTACTGCCACCAGAAAGCTGTAAGAACGCGACCGCGCCGGGATCGACCTCCGGCCACTCCCTCGGCGCGCCCCTCAGGGCTGTGAAATCAACCACGTCGTTAGGTAACACGCAGTTGGCCTCGGGAATTCCGATAACGTGACCGATTGTGTCGACTTCCGCGGCCACCGATAGCGCAAGTTCGGCGTGATCGAAACGCTCAAAAATATGGGCGGTAATGATCGCAACGGCCTCGGAAGCGCGGCCTAAAGCGGTCAGTTCTGCTGATCGATGGGCGGGCAAACAAAACACGGGAAGCGCCCCGATTCGGAACAATGCGAAGATTGTCTGTACAAACTCGACGCGGTTCGGAATCTGCACCATGACGCGTTCACCTGCTGAAATACCGAGTTCAGCGAGGCCTGCAGCGAGCACCTCAATGCGGGTATCGAGTTCGCGGTACGTCCACCGATTCGATGCATCAATGACGGCTGTGCGACTGGGATGCTCGCGCACCGATGTCTGCAACATTTCATCCAACGTCACCCCGGCCCACACGCCCCCGGCGCGATACCGCTGAGCGTCTTCCTCTGGCCAAGACGTAAAAGCGGGGGTGTCGGACAAGACGCTCGGAACGGACACAGATTGACTCCTGAACCGGAAGAGGGGTGCGAATTTTTCCTAAGGGTAGCTTAAGCTAACCCTCATGGACGGACTGGCTGGACGCACCGTGATCGTCACGGGAGCGGCGGGAGGAATCGGTGCTGCAACAGCATCTGCCTTCACCGACGCTGGCGCTTTCGTCTCCCTGTGGGACGTTGAAAAAGCACCTAAAGCACCGTCCAACGGAATCGGGCTTGCCGTCGATGTTACTAACGTCGATGCAGTTCGGGACGCATTCGACACCACTGCGCAGCAGCTGGGCACGCCCACAGTCCTCGTTCATGCCGCAGGGATCCTGCACACCGGGTCTGCGCTTGATGGAGCGGACGAGGGCTGGCTGCGCTGCCTGACTGTCAACGCCACTGGCACCGTCATCGTCACCTCGGAAGCGGCCCGCCGCTTTGTCGACGCCGGCGGCGGAGCAATCACCCTCATTAGCTCGAATGCGGGAGCATCGCCGCGCACCACGATGGCCGCCTACGGCGCGTCTAAAGCTGCCGCCACCGCCTACGTCCGCTCCCTCGGACTTGAAGTCGCGGGCCGCGGCGTCCGATGCAACGTCATCACCCCAGGCTCCACAGATACCTCGATGCTGCGCGGAATGTGGGACGGAGGCGACCACACTGCCGCGGTGATCGCTGGCAACCCCGACGAGTACCGCCTAGGAATTCCGCTGGCCCGGCTCGCTCAACCCGAAGACATTGCCGCAGCAGCGCTGTTCCTCAGCTCCGACGCAGCCAAACACATCACCATGCATGACCTCAGGATCGATGGAGGCGCAACGCTCGACATGTAAGTGCGCCCGCGCAACTACCGACCTCAGACACTGCCCTTCAAAGGAGCGCCACGTTGGCTATCCCACCTATTGCCCCGTACTCGATGCCGGGCCGCGACGAAGTTCCCCAATCGCGTGTTGATTGGGCGATCGATACGAACCGTTGCGCGCTGCTCATCCACGACATGCAGAAGTACTTCAT
>JAAYXN010000317.1 GCA_012515885.1 Rhodococcus sp. (in: high G+C Gram-positive bacteria) | reverse complement strand
TATCTGATTGGGCCGGCGAGTGCTCTGGGCGTCGATCATGTCTTGACTCGAACAGTTCCTACTATTTGGCGAGACACCCCCGCACCCTATGGGCCACTGTTTTTGTGGATGGGTGAGGGCATTACGGGACTGACCGGCGAAAACATCCTCGCGGGGATCTTGTCGCACCGGGTACTCGCCCTGGTCGGTGTCGCGTTGATTGTGTGGGCGCTTCCGCGTTTGGCGCGTCGCTGCGGCGTTGCGCCGGTAGCGGCCCTGTGGCTAGGGGCTGCCAATCCCCTCCTGCTGTTCCACCTGGTCGCGGGTATCCACAACGAAGCGCTCATGATCGGTTTGATGCTGGTAGGTGTCGAACTCGCGCTCCGCGCTATCGAATCATCCGCACCGATACGCGGGACCAACCTGCTGCTTCTATTGGCGGGCTCGGGACTGATTGCCCTGTCCGCAACTATCAAGATCCCGTCGCTACTTGCTCTCGGTTTTGTGGGCATGGCCCTCGCTAGACGGTGGGGCGCCAGCTGGAAAACCGTACTCATGGCTGCCGCGTTACTCGCATCGGTGTCGGTGGTGGTACTGGTGGCCGTGAGCTTCGCCAGCGGACTGGGTATGGGTTGGCTGTACACCCTCAATACCGCGAGCGCGGTGCGCAGTTGGATGTCGATTCCAACCCTCCTCGGCCTAGGGACCGGGCTCGTTGGTGTTCTCCTCGGGCTTGGTGACCACACCACCGCGGTTCTGAGCCTGACCCGTCCTATCGCCTCGCTCGTCGCCGCGTTCATCACGGTCCGGATGCTGCTCGCCGTCCTGACGGGACGGATTCACGCGGTCGGCGCGCTGGGCGTGTCGCTGGGCGCGATCGTGCTGCTCTTCCCGGTGGTTCAACCCTGGTACCTGCTGTGGGCGGTGATCCCGCTCGCCGCGTGGGCCAACGCGCCTGCCTTCCGCATTCCGGCAGTGGCTTTCTCCGCGGTCGTCAGCGTCATCTTGATGCCCAACGGCGGCGAGTACCCGCCGTTCGTCATCGTCCAAGCGGCCATCGCCACCGTGTTTATGGCTGGAGTTCTCATTGTGGCCACCCGCAATCAGCTGCCGTGGCGGGTGAACACGACTAGTTCCACGCCACATCCACCTGGGGTGGCCGACGACCCGCCGCGACCCTCCGCCTACGCTGAATCGTCGTGAGCACCTCCCCGACCGATGCCGCGCACCCCGCTGTCCGTCTCGAAGGAGTCGTTAAGTCCTTTGATGGGACGCGTGCCGTCAATGGACTCGATCTCACGGTCGAGCGTGCTCAAGTGCTCGCCCTGCTCGGCCCCAACGGCGCGGGCAAGACGACGACGGTCGAAATGTGCGAGGGGTTCCTCAAGCCCGATTCGGGCACAGTGCGGGTACTCGGACTTGACCCCATCGCCGATAGCGCCGCGCTACGCCCACGAATCGGCGTGATGCTGCAAGGCGGCGGCGCCTACCCGGGGTCCAAAACCGGTGAAATGCTGCAGTTGGTGGCCTCCTACAGCGCTGCCCCGCTGGACCCGGCCTGGCTCCTCGACCGGCTAGGTCTGACCGGTGCACGCAACACTCCGTACCGTCGACTTTCCGGTGGCCAACAGCAACGACTTTCTCTCGCGTGCGCACTTGTCGGCCGTCCCGAACTGGTGTTCCTCGACGAACCCACCGCGGGCCTCGACGCGCAGGCACGCCTGCTGGTCTGGGAACTCATCGACGCACTGCGCCGCGATGGCGTGAGCGTCCTGCTCACCACACACCTGATGGATGAGGCAGAAGAACTCGCCGATCAACTTGTCATCATCGATAAAGGCCAGATCGTTGCCTCCGGGACGCCGTCGGAAGTAACCCGGCGCGGATCGGAGGGCCAACTGTGGATGTCAGCACCGACCGGGCTTGACGTCGATTCCCTGTCCGGCGCGTTGCCAACTGACTTCTCGGTTCGGGAAGCAACCCCTGGCTCGTATCTCGTGGAGGGCACTATCGCTCCACGCGTGGTGGAAGCGGTGGCAAGTTGGTGCGCCGACAATGATGTCTTGGTCGAAGAGATTCGCGTTGACCAGCGCAGCCTTGAGGACGTGTTCCTTGAGCTAACGGGCAAGGAGTTGCGGGGATGAGTATCGCTATCGGTGATCGACGTCCAGATAACCGCTTCGCACCCGGCACCTTTGCACCCGATCCGCGGCCAAGTTCGCCTGTGCATATGTTGCGGGCGCAAACGTGGATGGAGCTCAAGCTTCTCCTGCGCAACGGCGAGCAACTGCTGCTCACCATGTTCATTCCGATCACCTTGCTGATCGGCCTGTCGAAGGTGCCGATCGGTGACCTCGGCGACGTTCGCGTGGATACCGTTTTGCCGGCGGTCATGATGGTCGCGGTGATGTCGACGGCGTTTACCGGCCAGGCAATCGCGGTGGGCTTTGACCGCCGCTACGGCGCTCTCAAGCGACTCGGCGCAACACCGCTCCCCCGCTGGGGAATCATCGCCGGCAAGAGCGCTGCGGTGGTGCTGGTGGTGGCGTTGCAGTCGGTGCTTCTTGGCGCTATCGGTGTCGCGTTGGGCTGGCGACCGGAACCGACAGGACTGCTGCTCGGTGCAGTGGTGATCGGGGTCGGAACAATCACTTTTGCTGCAATGGGGCTGCTACTGGGCGGAACTCTGCGGGCCGAAATCGTTCTCGCGCTGGCCAACATTCTCTGGTTTGTCATGGTCGCGATCGGCAGCGTCCTGTTTGTCCGCGGCGACGTCTCGCCTGCCTGGACTACCGCCGCACAGCTAGTGCCCTCTGGCGCTCTAGCTCACGGGCTTGAATCTGCCCTCGCTGGCAGCATCGACGGTTTCAGCCTGGTGGTTTTGGCAGTCTGTGCGGCCGTGACCGGAATCCTCGCCGTCCGGCTATTCCGCTTCACTTAATTACGTGTTCAACTGGATGCGGAAAGCGCAGCGAAGCACTGCGGAGCGCACCACGAACGAGTGTTGCACCGGTAAGTTAGGACAGACTAGTCTGCCTGGTCGACCGGTATCCCCGACCAACGTCGGTGTACCCGAGCCACCAGCACCACACGCCTAGCCTGTTTTTGCCCACCTGACCGAGTACCTGATCGAGGGAGTTTCCTGCCGTGAACAGCCCGGCCGCCACGCGGGCGCGCACCGCCGCTCAAGCCCGGACACGATCACCCTGGAACCGGAAGAATCCGTACCGGGCCACCCTCGTCGGTAATCAGCTCCTCTCTCGGCAAGGCTCCAGCAAGGAAGTTCGACACTTTGAGTTCGACCTCGGCGACAGCGACATCAGCTATGAGCCCGGTGACGGCCTCGGTGTCACACCCATCAACGATCCGGCGCTCATCAACGCGATTGTGACGCGGCTCGGTGTTCCGCTCGATCACGGTGTCGAAGGCCATGAGCGCCCGCTCAGCGACCTCCTGATGCACTCGTACGAACTCCGCACCCCCGGCCGGGACCTCCTCGAATTTGCCGCAGAGCGCGCCGGAAACGACGATCTCGCCCACCTGGCCGTCGACCGCGCTGCCCGCGACGAGTGGTCGCGAGGCCGCGATGTACTCGACGTCCTCGACCTCATCCCCGGCACCGTCCCGGTAGCAGAGTTCGTCTCGGCACTGGACCCCCTCAAACACCGCACCTACTCAATTTCGTCGACACCAAGCGTGCACGGCAACCACGTGCACCTCACCGTCGCAAGTGTTCGGCACCTGACCGCTGGACGGATGCGCACCGGCACCTGCTCGACGTACCTAGCTGACCGCATCGGCGACGGCGGAGCTGGCGGCATCTTCCCCGTCAAAAACAAGTCGTTCCGGCTACCCGGAGATGACACGCCCATCATCATGATCGGCCCCGGCACCGGTGTCGCTCCTTTCCGTGCCTTCCTGCACGAACGCGCGGCCCGCGGCGCCGTCGGCAAGAACTGGCTGTTTTTCGGCGACCGCAACCGCGGCAGCGACTTCCTCTACGAGGAGGAACTCGTTGCTCTGCACGGCCGCGGCGTACTCACACAGTTAGATGTCACGTTCTCGCGCGACCAGAGTGACAAACACTATGTGTGGCACCGCATGATTGAACACGGCGCACAGTTGTTTGCCTGGCTAGAAGAGGGCGCTCACGTGTATGTCTGCGGCGATGCCCTCGTTATGGCAGCAGACGTGGACCGGGCGCTTCTCGACGTCGTCACCGCGCACGGCCGCTACAGCGCCGAACAGGCACGTGAATACGTCGACGCGCTTCGCACCTCCAAGCGCTACCTCCGGGACGTCTACTGACCGAGCCGGTTCGCATTTACCCGCCCCATACTTACCCGCCCGCCCAGACCCGCCCGCTACCTGCACACCTGCACCGGTCGGCATGATTGACCGGTGTGCCTGCACGATTGACCCAGCTTGACCCGCACGAACTAAGTTCGATGTGTTTACTATCCATGCATTCGCGTGTGCGACACCCGCACTCGCGTACTGCACTGACATATTTTGAAGGAGCTCGACAACCATGGCAGTGGTGATTCTCTACGGCAGCGAAGCTGGCAACGCCGAAGCGGTCGCAGAACATCTAGTGAATGTCCTGTCGGGCCAGGATGTTTCGCTGTACGACATGATGGAGTTTGATCCGGCAGATCTTGAGGCCGACAACTTCCACATCGTTGTGTGCTCCACCTATGGTGACGGCGAGCTGCCTACAGGCGCGAGCCCGTTCTTCGACCTCCTCGAAGAGGATGAGCCTGATCTTTCCGGCGTCCGCTTCGCACTCTTCGGTATGGGCGACAGCGTCTACGAGACGTTCAACCGCGGCGGCGAGATCATGGCTGACAAGCTGATCTCCCTCGGTGCCGAGCAGGTCGGCGAGCACGCCCGCCACGACGACTCCGGTTCCGTCAAGGCAAAGGACCAGGCTGAGGAGTGGGCTAAGAAGATCGCCGCGGAGTTCCTCTCCTGAATTTGTTCTAGTCGATCTCAGACTTTCTGATCGCAGCTGTACCGCGAAGGGCTGGGCCCGATCCGCATTGCGGATCGGGCCCAGCCCTTCGCCTGTGTCTGCGCGCTTATTCCGATTACTCCCCGATCACCATCCCCACTCACCTACCCAACGACAGGGCGTAGTACCTAGGGGCATACCATCGAGCGCGTGTTGTATCGCAGGTTTTTGAGCGTCGTTGACCGCTTGCCGCTGCCTTCGTTGAAGACGCAACGCATTCTCGCGCTCATCACGATCCTCACCCAGGGCGGGATCGCGGTGACCGGCGCTACGGTGCGTGTCACCGCGTCTGGCCTGGGTTGCCCCACGTGGCCGCAGTGCTTCCCTGGCAGCTTCACCCCCGTCGCTCACGAAGAGGTAGCGGGCCTGCATCAGGCAGTCGAGTTCGGCAACCGTCTTCTCACGTTCGTGGTGGTGCTCGCCGCCGCGGCGATCGTTCTCGCTGTCACGCGTGCCCGTCGCCGCAAAACCGTTCTTGTGTACGCCTGGCTTATGCCCGGTGGCACCGTGTTGCAGGCTGTCATCGGCGGTATCACTGTCCTGACTTGCCTGTTGTGGTGGACGGTCGCGGTGCACCTGCTGGTGTCGATGCTTATGGTGTGGCTCGCAACAATCCTCTACGCGCGGGTCAGCGAACCTGATGACGGCGTCATCGTCGACGAAATGCCGCGCCCGCTGCGCATCTTGACGGCGCTGTCCGGGGTTGCCCTGGCCGCGACGCTGGTCGCAGGCACGATGGTGACCGGCGCCGGACCGCACGCGGGCGATAAGAGCCCCGAGCGCACTGTTCCGCGCCTGGAAGTTGATATTCCTACCCTCGTGCATCTGCACGCGGAGATGCTCATCGCTTATCTCGCACTGCTCATCGGCCTGGCTTGCGGTTTGGCTGCCGTCGGGATGAGCGAGGCCGTGAAGGTACGCCTCAAGGTCGTTATCGGCGTTGTCATCGCGCAGGGCCTCCTTGGCGTCGTGCAGTACTTCACCGACGTACCGGCCGTACTGGTGGTCTTCCACGTGCTCGGCGCCGGGGTCTGCACCGCTGCAACCGCGGCGCTGTGGGCTGCTGGACGCACTCGGCAGCGCCCCGACGACGCACCCTCCGCTCCTGCGCCTGCCGACGTCACGGCGAGCTAGAAACAGTCACGGCCGAGCCGAATAAGGACACATTTCAGATAGGGAAGGGCCGGCGCCTGCAGGCGCCCGCCCTTCCCTATCTGTGCAGTTTTGCTCTTGCCGTGTCGCGCGCTGATTGAGTGACTAGCTGATCGGCTCGTTGCGCGCCTTAGGGAACCGCGTCTGATGAGCGACCCAGCCAGCCATCTTGGCGAAGTGCCCCTTGCGCGGGGTGACCTTACTGGTCAGTTCACGATCCCAATCGGGTGATTCGGTGAGGTTCGACACTGCTTCCACAACCGCGTGGGCCGTTGCCAGATCGCGCACGACCTGGTCACCCAGGATGCCGTCTTCGGCAACGAGAGTGATCCGTACCTTGCCCTCACCGACTGGCTGAATCACAGCATTGCCTGCCTTGCCGTGGGCGGCGAGGAACTTCTTGATGTCCGCTACCACTTCCTTGGGGGCGACGGCGGCTGCGTGCTTCGCGGTGTCGTTGCTCAT
>JAAYXN010000316.1 GCA_012515885.1 Rhodococcus sp. (in: high G+C Gram-positive bacteria) | reverse complement strand
TCTACGAGTCGCGTCCCAACGTCACCATCGACGCCGCTGCCCTGTGCCTGAAGTCCGGCAACGCCACCATTCTGCGCGGAGGCAGTGAAGCCTTCCATTCCAACCAGGCACTGGGCGCCATTATTCAAGAGGGCCTCGCGCAAGCCGGGCTACCCGCGCACGCCGTGCAGGTCGTGGACACCACCGACCGGGCGGCTGTGGGCGAAATGGTGACCATGACCGAGTACATCGACGTAATCGTTCCGCGTGGCGGCAAGGGCCTGATCGAACGGCTGTCGCGCGAAGCGCGGGTTCCCCTTATCAAGCATCTGGACGGCAACTGTCATCTGTACATAGACAAGGCCGCCGACCCGGAGAAGGCACACGCCATCGCGGTCAACGCCAAGACTTACCGCTATGGGATTTGCGGCGCCATGGAAACCTTGCTGGTACATGCCGATGTCGCCGCCACTATCCTTCCCCGCATTGCCGCGACACTGGCCGAAAAAGGCGTGGAGCTGCGCGGGTGCGAGCGCGCCCGGGCAATCCTGCCCACGGCCCTTCCGGCCACCGAGGAGGACTGGCGCACCGAGTACCTGGAGCCGATCCTCGCGATTCGCATCGTGGACGACCTGGACCAGGCTGTGGAGCACATCGAGCGCTACAGTTCACAGCACACCGAATCCATCGTGACCGAAGACCTAGGGGCGGCCACCCGCTTTCAGCGCGAAGTTGATTCCAGTTCCGTTTACGTGAATCTCCCCACTTGCTTTGCCGACGGTTTCGAGTACGGTCTGGGCGCTGAAATCGGCATTTCCACCAACCGCCTGCACGCCCGCGGCCCGGTGGGCCTCGAAGGCCTGACCACCATGAAGTGGGTGCTGACCGGCGAAGGTCAACTGCGCGGCTGAAGGGGCGGCTCACATGCTTTGGGTGAAAGCCTTTCATCTACTCTTCGTAATCTCGTGGTTCGCAGGACTCTTCTACCTGCCGCGAATCTACGTCAACCTGGCGCAGACAAGCGACGCCGGCGCTTACGACTGTCTCACCGGCATGGCGCGCCGGCTATATCGTTTCATGACGCCGCTTGCCGTACTGTCCGTGGTCTTCGGCCTATGGCTCTACATTGGATATGGCATCGGGATGAGTTCCGGATGGATGCACGCCAAACTGTTGTTGGTGCTCCTGTTGGTCGTCTACCACCTGGTATGCGGCCGCCTGCTCGTCACCTTCGAACGACGCGCCAATCAACGCTCGCATCGCTACTACCGCTGGTTCAATGAAGCGCCCGTCATCGTGCTGGCACTGGTACTGATCCTTGTGGTGGTCAAACCTTTCTGAACGGCAACATGACCGACTCCAAGCCCCGCAAGACCCTGACGCTGGCCCGCAAGGCCGCCCCGGCTGCTACGTCCGCGGAAGACGCGGGCACCCGCAAGCGCAGCGGCGCCCGGGCACGCCAGGTGGCGCAGCTCCGACACGAACAAGAGAAAGGCGTCTTGCCCAATACGGAGACGCGGCCGTCCGCCGCCCGTAAACGCCCCGCGGCGCGGCGTAGCGAACCTGTGAGCCCGACCCCGTCTGCCGAGGTCGACCGACCCCGTATCGTGCGGACGCGAAGTGAACGGCCACATGGCAAACAACGCCCATCGCGGCGCCAGGAAATTTTCCAGGCGTTCGCTCCCTGCCCTATGGGACTCGAAGAGGCCCTGCACGCTGAGCTCGAAGCCCTTGGATATGGCGGGTTGATCAAGGCGCGCGCGGGGTGCCACTTTGAAGCAGACTGGATGGGCATACTGAAGGCAAACCTGTATTCCCGACTGGCTACACGTGTACTGGTGCGCGTCGCGCACGCTCCCGTGCGCACCGAAGACGACATTCTGGCGCTGGCACGCGATACCGAGTGGGAGCGGTGGTTCGGCTCCGAGCAAACCCTCCGCGTGGACACATCCGCCG